>NZ_JBSFLV010000059.1:0-57338 GCF_053599215.1 Streptomyces sp. NPDC001002
GAACGGGTAGACACCGTGCCCGCCCTGGTCGGCGGTCACCATCGTGGCCCGGTCGCCGAGGGCCCGCCGCATCTTCATGGCGCCGGCCAGAGGTGTCCCCGGGTCGCGTTCGTTCTGCACCATCAGTACGTTCGACGGGCCGCGGTCACCGATCCGCACCGGCGGCTCGACCCGGCTGTCCGGCCAGTACGCGCACGGCTTGATGTTTCCCGTGATCCCGCCCAGCATCGGGTACTTCACCCGGTCGGTCGCGGCATTGCGCTGGTAGTCCCGGACCTTGCCGGGCCAACGCGAGTCACCGCAGGCCACATAGAGATGACTGGCGTAGAAGTTCTCCGTGATCTGCGGCGGCGCGGTCGGCAGCGGCTTGCCCTGGTCCAACGCCTGCCATTCCGTGGCCAGTTGGGGCAGGTAGCCCTCGACGTAGAGGCGATCGAACGTCACCCCGCGAAACAGCGTCCCGTCGATGCCGTCGACCGGTTCGGCGTCCAGCCGCTTCGCGAGTTCGAAGAACTTGGCGGTCACCTGCTTCGGTGTGGCGCCCAGACCGTACTCGGGGTGCGCGGCCGCGTACGCCGCGAAGTCCGGGAACCGGTCCTCCATTCCGCGGCCCAGCAGGCGGAAGCTCGACAGGTCGTAGCCGCCGGGGCCCATGTTGCTGTCGAGTACGATCCGGTCGCCGCGCTCGGGGAACAGCGTCGCGTACACCGCGCCGAGGTAACTGCCGTAGGAGGAACCGAAGTAGGAGGTCTTCGGCTCGCCCAGCGCCGCCCGGATCCGGTCCATGTCGCGTGCGGTGTTCGCGGTGGTGGTGTACGGCAGCATCCACGCCGTCTCCGACGTGGCGCACTGGTCGGCGACGGTCCGCGCGTACGGCGCCTCCGCGGCGACGTCGGCCGCGGTGTGCGCGTACGGCGGGAAGTTGCCGCGAGCCTGCTGCCGCGGTGTCAGGTCGCAGGTCACCGGTGTGCTGCGGCCGACGCCGCGCGGGTCGAAGCCGATCAGGTCGTAGGAGTCGAGGACGTCCTTCGGCAGCCCGGCGCCGGCGAGTTGGGCCGGGTAGTCCACCCCGGAGCCACCGGGGCCGCCCGGGTTGGTCAGCAGCACACCGCGGCGCTTCGCGGGGTCCTTGCTCGCCAGGCGGGAGACGGCGAGCTCGATCTGCCGGCCGTCGGGATCGCGGTAGTCCAGCGGGACGTCGAGCGTCGCGCACTCAAGACGGGGCGCGTCGGCGTTCCGCGGTTCGGCCCGCTGCGGACACGGGCCCCACCGCAGGGCCCCCGGCGTTGCCGTCACCGTGTCCGGAGTCGCCGCCGACGCTCCCGGCATCGCGACCGCCGCGACCGCGGTGGCGGCGAGGGCGAGGGACAGGGTTCTGCGCATCTGGTGTCCTCCTGAGGGGGCGTACGAGGTCGGGCGCCGGAACGGTCGGGCGCCCCAACGGTCGGGCGACGGATACGAGTCTGTTCGTCCGGCGTCATCGGCACATCGGCCCGGAGGCTCCAGGCACCTTCGACCAAAGTCGAGGCGGTGCTACGACTCCGGGGCGAGGACAGGGCGAGGACGGGGGTGTCGCAGGGGCCGCTGCACCGGCCGCGCGGGTTCGCGACAATGACCGGATGAACACGGAGGTCGCGCCACGGCTCGGGGGGTGGCAGCAGACGTGGCGGCTGGTGGCGGCCGCGGCACTGGGCGTTCCCTTCTGGCTCGCCACCGGTGCGGCGCTGCCGCGGGGGTGCGCGAGCGACACGTGTTCGTGGTTGGTCACCGGCGATCCGCTGGTGGCTCTCGGCTGTCTGTTGGCGCTGCTGCTGCGGCGACGGTTCCCGTTGGCCGCCGCCCTGGTGGTCGCCATCGCCTCGGGCGTATCGGCACTCGCCATCGGGGCCGCGCTACTGGCTCTGTGCTCGATCTCCACTCGTCGCCGTCCCGTGGAGATCGGAGTTGTCGCGCTCGTCTACGTCGCCGCGTCGCAACTCGCCCTCGTGATCTACCCGATCGAGACCCCGCCCGGCTCGATACCGCTCCAACTCGCACTCCCGGCACTGAGTGCGGGCATCGCGGTGGCCATGGGCGTGGCGATCGGCGCGGGGCGCGGTGAGATGCGGTCCTTGCGGGAGCGGGCGGAGAGCGCGGAGCGGGAACAGACCGCACGGGCCGAGCGGGCTCGGGCCCTGGAACGGAACCGCATCGCCCGGGAGATGCACGACGTGCTCGCGCACCGGATCTCCTTGGTCGCCATGCAGGCCGGAGTCCTCGACCACCGCGGCGACCTGCCCACCGAGGAGAACCGCACGCTGATCCGTGGCATCGCCGACGGCTCCCACCAAGCGCTGGAAGAACTGCGAGACGTCCTCGGTGTGCTCCGCGCCGAACCGGGCCGCCCGGAACCGCCACAGCCCTCCCTCGACCGCATCCCGGAGCTGGTGGCCGACGCCCGTACCTCCGGACTGGACGTCGGGCTCACCACCACGGTGACGGGAAAACCGTCCGACGTCGTGGGACGAACCTGCTACCGGGTCATCCAGGAAGGGCTGACCAACGCCGTCAAACACGCCCCGGGCGCCCCCGTGCACATCACCGTCGAAGGAACAGCCGGCGACGAACTGCGCGTGAGCGTCCACAACTCCTCGGCCACCACGACGACCACCGGGCCGCCGGCATCAGGATTCGGCCTGCTCGGCCTCGCCGAACGCATCACCCTCGCCGGTGGACACCTCAGCCACCACCCCACACCCGACGGCGGATACGTCCTCACCGCGCGACTGCCCTGGCCGAGTCACGACCACGACCACGACCACGAAAAGAGAAGCTGAGTGGAGAGCGAGCGGGAGCCGGTGCGTGTCGTCATCGTCGACGACGAACAACTGGTGCGCCTCGCGCTCCGACTCGTCATCGACGGCGAACCGGACCTGACCGTCGTCGCGGACGCCGCCGACGGGAACGCCGCGATCACCGTGGTGGACGAGCAGCGGCCGGACGTGGTGCTGATGGACATCCGGATGCCCGGCCGTGACGGGCTCAGCACGACCCGGGAACTCCTCACCCGGCCGGCGCCGCCCCGGGTGCTCATGCTGACCACCTTCGACTCCGACGATCTGGTGCTCGGCGCGCTGCGTGCCGGGGCCCTCGGGTTCGTCCTGAAGGACACCCCGCCGGCGCGGATTCTCGACGCGGTGCGGACCGTCGCGGACGGGAACCCGGTGCTGTCCCCGGCCGCCACGGCACGAGTGATCGCCGCCGCCACCGGGCCGCTGTCCTCCGAGGCCCGTCGCTCGTCCCGCGAAGCCGCGCGGAAGCGGCTGTCCGCGCTGACCGAGCGAGAACTCGACACCGCCCGGGCCATCGCGGACGGTCTCGGCAACCCGGAGATCGCCGAGCGGCTGCGCATCAGCATCGCGACCGTCAAGGCGCACACGGGCAACCTGTTCGCCAAGCTGGCGGTCGAGAACCGGGTGCAGATCGCACTCCTGGTCCGCGACGCGGAGGAGTGAGACGGTCGCGAGCGTCCGCCAACTGCCCGCGTCAGCCAAGGTATTTACCGCCTGCTCACCCATGTGTCACGCTCGGATGGCACGGGCCGGGGGGAGTGCGGATGGGCCAGGGGTTCGTGGAGGTCGGTGCGCTCTTCCGGTCGGGTGGGATGGCTGTGGGGTTGCCGTCGACCGTCGTGGGGGCCTATCGGTCGCTGGGTGGGCTCGGTGCGGCGTACGGACAGGTTGTGGCGCCGCTGGTGAGCGAGAGCCTTGCCGATCCGGACGAACGGGCGCGGGCCGAGCGGTCGTTGCGGGCGATGAGTGTGAAGTTCGGGCTGGCGATGCTTGGTTATGCCCGGTTGACCGGGCGGACGCTGCCGCTGGACGTCGCCGTTCTCGCTGGTGCCGTCACCCGGCTCTACGACGATCTCATCGACGGTGACACCGATCCGTCCGCCGATGCCCGCCTCGCCGACCTGATGGGGAACCGGCCTTTCACCGCCGGTACGGACGCCGAGTCGCTGCTCGGGCGGTTGGTGCGTGAACTGGAGCGCAGGCTCGGGTACACCCCCGGTGAGGACGTGTTCGCGGCGATCGCCTCGTTGCACGAGTTCCAGGTGCTGTCGCGGCGGCAGCGCGAGGTGGACGTTCCCGTCGACGTGCTGGAGAAGATCACCCGGGGCAAGGGCAGTTCGGCGCATCTGATTCTGTGCAGCATCGTCAAACCCGGCCTCGATCCCGCCGAACGTGAACTCGCCATGGATCTGGGGGAGGCCCTGCAGTCCCTCGACGACTACATGGACGTCGGCCCCGACCGGGCGCACGGTGTCACCACCCTCGCGACTCTCGGTGTGGTAACCCTGGCACGTATCGCGGAGCAACTGCGGGGCATGCGGCCGCGGTTGGTGGCGTGCTACGGCCGACGGTCCGCCCGGACGTACTGCGGGATGCTCTACTTCCTGCTCCTCAAGGCGTGGGTCGGCCGCTACCTCCCCGTCCTCGGCCGGCTGACGCGCCGCGCCGCGGGGAGATCCGCCGTACTGACCGTCTTCGCCCGCAGCGGGGATGCCCTGCCGCCGGCCGTCGGCGAGCCGGAGGGCCGGTCGTGAGGGGGCCGGGTGCGCTGAGGATGGGCCTTGCGGCAGCGCTCGGCGTGACCTCGGCGGCCCCCTCCGTCCCGCCCGTCGCAGTCCCGAAGACCACCCCAAGGAACCCCCGTTCATGAGAACCCGCCGTGTGCTCAGAGTCGCCCTCGCCTGCCTGCTCGCCGCGGTGCTCGTGGCCACCGTCGTCGTCGCCGTGCTGGGGCTCAGGAGCGGCGATCTCAAGCCCTTGGACCTGTGGGCCTCCCTGATACCCGTCGTGCTCGCCGTCGCCGCCATCGTGACGACCGTGCTGTACAGCGGGCTGCGTCCGTCCGGCACCCTGGACGAGGCGGTCGCGGCGCAGGTGCCGGCGCTGGCGCGGAGTGTGGTCAAGGCGTGGGCGGCCGAGAGCCGGAACCGAGGGCTCTTCGAGGACCGACGGATGGCGGTGCGATGGCGGCGGAGGGCCGGGGCGGAGCGGTTCTCGCGGCTGGCCGGCGAGTTGCCCGAGGAGGGCGTGCTGAATCAGCTGACGGGGACCTTCGCGCGGCGCGTGCGCGCGGGCGGTCTGTCGCGGTTGGTCGTGACGGGGAATCCCGGCGCCGGGAAGACCACCGTCTGTGTCCTGACCACGCTCGAACTCGCCGAGCCCGCCGGGCACTTGGTGCCCGTGATCTTCCAGGTCTCGTCCTGGGACCCGGCCCGCCCGCTCATGGAGTGGATGACGGACGAACTCACCGCCGTCTACACGGCCAGCACCGACAGGACCCGCAACCGGCTGATCTGCGCCGAGTTGGTCCGGCATCACGTGCTGCCCGTGCTCGACGGACTGGACCAGGCCGCCGACCGGGCCGCCGTACTGCAGGGTCTCGCCGCGGGGTTGGAGGGCCGGTCCTTCGTACTGGCCTGCCGTACCGAGGAGTTCCACGCGCTGGACGCCGACGGCATGCTGCGCGAGACGCTCGTCGTACGACTTCAGCCGCTGCGTGCGGACGAGGCGCGCGGGGTGCTGGAGACCGCCCGTCCCGGGCCGGTACTGGAACCGCTGCTCGCCGCCCTGGAGGAACGGCCGGACGGGCCGCTGGCGCGGGTGCTGGAGACGCCGTTCATGCTCTCCCTGGCCGTGTCGTTGGACGGTTCGCTGCCTCGGGAGATCCTCTCGGGAGGCGGGGCGAATCGGAATCCAAATCCGAATCCGAATCCGAATCCGAACGCGAACGCGGGGGGCGGGGCGGGCGCCGACGCGGAGGCCGAGGCCGAGGAACGGATCGGGCAGCGGCTGCTGGGTGCCTTCATCACCCAGGCCTACCTCCGACCCCGCGACAAGGCCCCGCACTACAGCGCCGAGGACGCCCGCCGCCATCTGACCTTCCTCGCCCGCAACGTCGATCCCGCCACCGGACGGCTGGCCTGGTGGCAGCTGCACCGGGCCGTGCCGCGCTGGGTCCATCTGACGCTCGCCCTGCTCAACGCCGCGATCGGCTGCTCGATCCCGACGGTCGCGCTGTTCGCCCTCTTCGGCCGCCCGCTGCTGGGCCTGTGGATCGGGCTGGGTGCCGCGCTGGTGGGCGCGTTGGTCGTGGAACTGGTGCCCGGGGACGATCCGCGCCGCGCCAAGCCGCGGCTGAGATCCGTACGACCGCCCTCCTCGCACGCGCTGCAACGGGTGCTCGGCTTCGGGGTGGTGGGCGGCGCCGCCTGCGCCGTGATCGTCGCGTTCCTCTACGAGAGACCCCAATACGTGGTGATCGGCGGGGTGTTGAGCGGCATCACCTTCGCCGCCGCCCGCTACTTCAGCGAACCCAGCGACCTCATGGAAGCCATCACCCCTACGACCCTGCTCCGCTCCGACCGCTCCACGGTCCTCTACGCCTGGCTGGCCGGCGCCGTCGCGGGCGGGCTCACCGGTGCCTACCTCGGCGGCTCGATCAAGGCCGGCCGGCGCACCCCGCAGCTCGACGACGTCACCCTGATCGACAAACTGCCCACCGCTGTCGAGGCGTTGATGGGGGCGGCGGGCGGGGCGCTGCTCAGCGCCACCGGGCTGGGGCTGATGGCGCTCGGGTCCAGTTCGTGGGGGCGGTTCGTGGCCACCCGCGGGTGGCTGGCGGTGCAGGGGCACACTCCGCGGCGGCTGATGGCGTTCATGGAGGACGCCCAACGGCGGGAGGTACTACGGCAGATGAACGGGCATTACGAGTTCCGGCACCAGTTGCTCCAGCGTCATCTGGCCGAGCCGGCCCGGGCCGTCGCTTCCACCGCCGACACCAACACCGGCCCGGACAACACCCAGTAGGCCCGTCGGGCGGGCCTGCGTCCGGTGTCGGGCAGCGCCAGATAGCTCGCCGCGGGAAAGCGGACCCAGGCCTGCGGGGCGCCGGGGCGCACCGGCTGGAAGTCCAACTCGGCCAGCTCCCGGCGCACTTCGGCGAGCACGGCGAGTTCGTCGCGGCCGACGGAACAGACGAACTGAAGGGTGGCCTGGGAGAACGTACCGACGGAGCGCTCCCGTTCGCGCCGTCGCAGCAACTCACCGACCTGCTGGCCCCTGGTCAGGTCATAGACCTCGGGCGGACCCGGCACCTCGTCCGAGCGGACGGCGCAGCGCAGGAGGGGGAAGTGGTGGGTACGGAGGTCGGCGGTCCGGTCCGCCAACCAGCAGGGCTCGTACGCGTGTTGACGCCGCTCGAAGACGACCAGAAGAAGCGACCGGGCCAGCACCCCCGCCCCGAGCACCACCGCACACACCAACGCGGCGGTCCGCACACCCGGCACCAGCAACCCCACCAGCGCCACCACGACCGGCACGGCAGCCCACCCGGCCCCCACGAGCTGCGCCTCGGCGAACTCGGGTCCCTTGAGCCCGGTCCCGTACCGTCGTGCTGCGCCCTTCAGCCCGGGCAACGGGGCGAGGGGGATGGTCTCTTCGGGTCGCAGCGGCTCGGACTCGGACCCGGGCACGCGCACGGACCCGAATACGGACCCGGACTCAGGCTCGTAGCTCATCGCCCCGCTCACCCGTCCGTCCGCCTTCCGCCGACGTCACTCCTGGTCCCCGCACGGCTGCGTCTCTGCGCCTCTGCGTATCTACGTCTCTACCCTGTGTGGACGCTACTACGGCTCTCCTCCGCCCCGTACCGGGCCGGAGCGGGGATTCGCGTTCCTGGCTCTGGCCTGCGGCGTTGGGGATAGCGGAGGGGCAGGCGGGGGCGGTGCAACGGGACGCGGCTCTAGATTCGGCGGCCTCGGAACGGCGCGGGTGGCAGCGCCGGCCCGACCCTTCGGCCGCGCCCTCAGGGAGGCATCATGCGAGGAACCAGGTCCGTGATCGGCGTACTCATGATCGTGATCGGCGGCGCGTTCGCCCTGCTGAGTCTGGTGACGTATGCGGACAAGGACGAACTGCATCAGGCCGAACACCGGGTCTACGACCTTCAGTTGGCGCCCGAGGAGGAGGCGCGGGCGCGGGCGACGCTGGCGGACGTCCAGGACCGGGAGGGGACCAACATCCAGGTGGCGATCGGCGGTGCGGTCGTGGCCGGGGCGGGGGTTCTGGTCGTCAGGAGTGTGCGTCGGGGGCGGTCGGGGGTGCCGTCTTCGGTGCGGTGAGGTCTGGTACGTCGAGGTTCGGCGCGTTGAGGTCTGGTACGTCGAGGTTCGGCGCGTTGAGGTCCGGTGCGTCGAGGTTCGGAAGGTTCGCGGTGGTGGCGGTCCGTTCCCGTGACCAAAGGGTCAGAAGTTCGTCGGCCTCGCGGGTGCGGGGATGGTTGGCGCCCTGGATCCGGACCATGTCGGCCAGCAGGGTGGTGAGTTGGTCCGCCGCGGTGGTGTGATCGCCGCGGCGGTAAAGGAGTTCGGCCCGCTGCTGGCGGGTCCGCAGGGTGCGGGGGTGGTCCGCGCCGAGGACCTGTTCGAGGGGCTGCTGGAGCCGCTCCAGCTGGTCGAGCGCGCCGGCGGTGTCTCCGGCGACACCGCGCCAGAAGGCCAGGTTGACCCGGTAGGTCAGGGTGGTGGGGTGCTCGGCGCCGAGCGCGCGTTCTGAGTCGTCGGCCGCGCCCACGAACTGCCCTATGGCCTCGTCGAGTTCGCCGGCGATGCCGTGCCAGTAGGCGAGGTTGTGCCGGGCCACGAGGGTCTCGGGATGCAGCCGTCCGAAGACGGCGGCCAGGCCTTCCACCGCCTGCTGGTACGTGGTCACCGCCAGCCGCACGTCACCCGTCTCGCCGATCCACCGGCTGAGACCGGTGAGGGTCTTCAACGTCGTCGGGTGCCGGGGCCCGAGGTCCCGTTCGAGTTCCCGGACGAGAGCGGCGTACCCCTCGCGCGCGCCGTCGGCGTCCCCGGACAGCCCGCGGCACAGGGCGACATGGTCGTCGGCGAAGACCACCAGGGGGTCACCCGCGGTGAGCGTCGTACGCGCCTCGGCCGCCAGAGCGACGAACTCGGCGAGCGCCGCGTCGATTTGACCTGCCTCCATCCGGAAGCGCGCCTCGTGGAGCCGGATGGACAGCGTGTCGGGGTCGACGGGACCCAGGCCGTCCTCGGCCTCGCGCCGGATCTCCGTCAGGGAGTGCAGGGCGGTCGCGGTGTCCCCGAGATCGCCGACCGCCTGAGCCGCCTGAGCTCGCAGCACCAGCACGTCCGGGTGACCGTCACCCAGCCGACGGCGGGCCTGGTCGGCCAGAGCCCGGGCCATGTCGCGGGCGGCGCCGGGACGTCCGAGGGCGGTGAGGTGGGGGCTGAAACGGCGGAGTAGGGGGTGTAGGCGGAGTGGGGCACGTGCGTTGAGCGAGGATTGCGGGTTGAGTTCCGGGCGCTGGTCGGGCAAGGGATGCGTGCCGGACGGGAGTTGTGGGCTGGGCAGGGGCTGCGGGTCGGACGGAGGTTGTGGGTCGGGCAGGTGATACGGGTCTCGCAGGGGATGCGTGCCGGACGGGTGCTGCGGGTCGGGCGGAGGACGCCGGCCAGGCAAGGGACGTGGGTCGCCGCCCCGCCACAGGCCACCGTCGGCGTGCGCCAGCAGTACCTCGGCGCTGCGGTAGAGGGCGGTCTCCGTCTCCGGATCGCGGTCCGGCGCGGGCCAGACCTCCTCCAACGCGTCGGCCGCGGCGGTGGCGAGGCGTTCACGGCGATCGGCCGGTACGCCGTCGCGGACCGCGCGCTGGACGAGGGAGTGCACGTCCACGACGGACAGGGCGCCGTCGGCGGGGGCGGGCCCGTGGTGGGTGACCAGGCTCAGCCGATGCAGTGCCCGGAGCGCCAACAGGCTGCCCCGTTCGGGTACTTCGCCCCCGTCGAGGCCGTCACCCAGCCATGCGCGCGCCGCCGAACCGAGCAGTACCGCGTCGGGAATGCCGTCGGGCGCGAACATCGAGATCAGTTCGAGCATCGCGCGGGCGGTACCGGGCGGGGCGAGTGACTCCGCCCGGGCCAGGGCGAGTTGGAGGGTGCTCGTGACGGTTCCGCCGTGTTCGTCGGCGGGGGAGGAGGGCGGGAGCAGCCCGGCGACCTGCTCCCGGCGGTCCGCCAACAGGCCCAGATACGTGGGCAGATCCATGCCGGTGTCGATGAGGAAGGCGGCGGCCTGGGAGAGGGCGAGGGGGAAGTTGCCCAGCAGGGCGGCGAGGGTTGCGAGGTCTTGGTGAGGGTGAGGGTAGGACGGGGGTTCAGTGTGGTGCGTCGTAGGCGGCTGGTACCGCGCCGGGGACCCGTGGTGGGCGGCGGTCGGACTCGGGTCGTCGCCGGGATCGCCCGAGTCACGCAAGCCGTCTGCATCGCTTACGTCGTACAGATCGCCTACGTTGCTCAAGGCGCCCGCGTCGCCCAAGACGCCCGCATCACCCAGTTTGCGCGCATCGCTCAAGTTGCCCAAGGGCCCCGCGTCGCTCAAGTCGCTTACGTCGCCCAGGTCGAGCCGCAGCCGGTCGGTCAGGTACGCGGTCGCCTCGGCGGCGCTGAACACCCCGACGGGTATGACCCGGACGCCGGGACGCAACAGCGCGGCATCCCGTCGTCGGGTCACCAGGACGGTCCGACCGGCGTCACCGGCGGGCCAGAGGCCGGCGAGTTCACCCGGGTCGTCGATGTCGTCGAGGACCACGAGCCAGGGGGTCGCGGTCGATCTCAGCCAGGTTAGGAAGAGGTCGGCCTGGGTTTCGTCGTCGCCGCCGGGGGCGGAGTCGGGGGAGGGGACGACCGCCGGGGGGATGCTGGGTGCGGGGGCGAGGGCCATGGGGCCGCCGGGGTTGTTCCGGTCACGGGCGCCGAGCGCGACGACGTCCCCCGCGAGGCCTGCAAGACTCGTAGCGCCCGCGCTACCCACACCCCCCGAGCCCCCCGAGCCACCCACGCCGCCCGCGATGCTCGCCCCAGACAGCGCCCGCCACGCCCGCGCATAACTCCCCAGCACCGACAGCCGATTGCCCGCAGGCACCCAGAGCAACACCTCCGCCCACCGCTTGGCCCGATGAAACGCGGCCGAGGCCAGCTGTGACTTGCCGACACCCCCCGCCCCCGTGAGCAGCACCTGCCGTACGGAACGATCCAACAGCCCCGCGTCGATCCGCTCGGCCAACTCCGCACGCCGACGCAGTGCGGCGGCGTCACCGGGAGGCCGCCCGATCACGATCCGAGCCGGCACGTGTGCCGGCGTGCCGACCTGCCCCTGAGACGGCGAATGCTTAGGCGAGTTCGAGGTCAATGGCGAGGACGACGCGATCCGCTGCCCCACACCGCCACTGTTCCGATGCTCCCGAGCCGCACGCCACAACCGCTGCCACTGCGCCATGCCGATGTGCGTACCGCCGAGTTGGGCACCGGTCGCGCCCCCCACCGCCCTGTCCATGGCCAGCACCAAGGCCATGACAGCCTCGAACTGACGAGGGACGGACTGCCCGTTGAGCCACTCACCGAGCCGGCGCGCGTTGACGGCGACCCGCCGCCCGGACGGCAACGCCACGGCACTCGCCCGCCGGGCCAGCGCCTCGTCCGACACATCCGGCAGGCGCCGCCGCAACCGGGTCAACGCCGCCGCGAACACCAGCCTGGGATCATCGGTTCCGCGCTCATCCACCCGCGTTCCCCCTCGGCCCCCGCCCGCCACGCCAGTTGCCCGAGTCTATGCGAGGACAGGCCCCCCGGACCGGCCCGCAACGGGGACCGATACTCGCGTCACCCACCCCCACTGAACTGCCCATACCTCCCAGGCAGGTTGATGGTCAGGAGCGCCACCCGCACCACCGCCCATACGGTGCGGTATGGCCGAAGAGCAGACCCACCCCGAGATGATCCGCGACGAACACCCTTGGCAGCCGACTCACCCCGACGGCTGGCGCGGCTACGCACACGTACGGGTGTGGCGAACGGATCGGGATCACGTGACCATCGTGCTCAGCGGCCGCAGCGCCGAGTACGACCTGGAGACGGTGCTCCCCCTGCTCCGCACCGAATACCCGGACGACAAGGCCGACTTCTACTTCCACCGCCCGACGGACTGGGGAACCATCGGCTACTACGCCCACCTGACCCAGCCCACCGACGGCACGGGCCCGATAACCCGAACGGACATCGCAGGCAACACACTGGCAGCCCGCCTGGGCCCTACCTTCTACGCAACGGAGGACCCGGACGACGAGTCGACGGGCTGGGGCGGACCCTAGGGCGAGGCGCGCCTACTCTCCTCCCTCTCCGTTCTCGCCATCCAGGACCGGCACCCCCACTGAGCAAGCCCGCCCACGGCGAGGGACACAAGAATCGCCCCCCAGTCGATGACGTGCGGCAGCCCGGGAAAGAACGCGAGGAAGGCAAGCGCGGCGACGAGTCCCACGAGAAACGCGACAACCCCCGCCCGGCGCCGCCGAGTTCGCCGCACCTGGTCCGAACCGGGGCCCTGTTGCTGCTCGATCATGAACAACTCACCGGTACGTACGGGAGTTGATCCGCTGTGCGGTGCCCAGAGCTGTAGTGAGACGCATGACGAAGTGCACGACGAAGGCAGGTCCCTTCTGGTGATCTCTGATGAGTACCGGGGACAACCACGCCCTGCGGCGACCAGTTACCGATTTCCCTCTTGATTCACTGCCCTGTGTGATCAGTGGAGGAGTGTGCTGACCAGCGGAAACGTTTATCGCCGCAGAGACTCAGACTTTGATCACGCGGATACCGGCACCGCACAGAACCCGGAGGTCTTCAGGGTCCGACGTCAGGACAGTCGCAGGGGCCGGTGAGGCGAGAGCGGTCGCGGCGACAATGGCGTCCAGGGCGTACTTGTGGCCGTGGAGTCCCGCCGCCGCGAGGAGCCTGCTGGCGTGCCGGGCAATGGCTTCGGTCGGCGGGACGATGTTCACGCGTGACACGGCGTAGTCGAATCGGGCCTGGTCGGTCCTGGGATCCCGGGCTTCGACGAGGGTGACGGAACTCGTGACGACGCGCATGTCCTCGGCTTCGGCCGCGGCCAGCCATTCGGTGAGTTCGGGTGACCGTCGTACGAGCTTGGACAACCCCTCGCAGTCCAGGACGAGCGTGCCGCTCACGCGGCGTCCACCGCGTCGGCCCCGTCACCCCGGAGCCGCGCCCGCTTGGCCTCCACCGCGGCTTGGTCGACCGGGCCGTGCTCGGTCTCGGCGTCCTCGATGAGTTCACGCAGCCGGTCCCGCTCCAACTGACGCTGGATCAGGGCTTCGACGTAGGCGGACATCCCTCGCTTGCCGGTCCGTGCCTTGAGCGCGGCGATGGTGCCCTCGTGGAGCGAGACGGAGACCGGCCGGACCGGGCCTTCGCCGGGAACGGGGTCTGCGGGGATGGCCATGAGGCCACTTTAACAAAAGTCTTGTTATTGCGCTCGGCGATTCCGCAGGCGCCAAGTCACCCCAGCCGCTTGGATGATGTCCAACCGATCCACCGCCCCACCTCAGGAGCCGAGACATGGCCGGCCACAGTGACAACGCGACCCGCGGCGGCTACTCCGGCACCCCGCTCGCCAAGAAGATCGGCATCAAGCCCGGCCACCGGGTACGCCTGCTGCACGCCCCGGACACCTTCGACATCCCGGATCTCCCCGACGACGTAGACCTCACCGCATCCACCACCCGCACCCGCACCACCACGTCCACCCCCACCCCTCAAGGCCCCCGCGACCCCCACCCCGCCGACATCACCCTCGCCTTCTACCGCACCCGCGCCACCCTCGCCGCCGAAGCCACCGCCCTCGTCGCCGCCCTCGCCGACACCGCCATGCTCTGGATCGCTTGGCCGCGGAAGGCCGCAGGTCACGTGAGTGACATTGCTGAGAATGATCTGCGGGACCTCTTCCTCCCGCTGGGCATCGTCGATGTGAAGGTCGCCGCGTTGGGGGAGGACTGGTCGGGGCTGAAGTTCGTACGGCGGAAGGAGAATCGCGCGGGTGCCGCGGCGAATCCGTAGGGCGCGAAGCCGAACCGGCCGGGCTTCGGCATAGACTCTCGGGACGCCAACGTGAACCCTCGGGGACGCCGACACAAAACTTCGGGATAAGGGGCAAAATCCGGGGTAGTGAGGGAAATCACCGGGGTGCTTAAGAAGTCCTTACCGTGAACGGCTAGCATCGCGCGTCATGCTGCCGGTCGGGATGGGGTGAGGGCATGGATGACCTGGCTGGCTCGGAGGCGTCGTCGAGGATCGCCGTCGCCGTGGTGACGATGGGCAACCGTCCCGCCGAGGTCGACGCGCTGCTGGAGTCGGTCGCCAAACAGGACCTGGCCCCCGCGCGCATCGTGATCGTCGGCAACGGCTGCCCGCTCCCCGACTACGCCACCCGCCTGGCCCTCCCCGGCGAAGTCACCCAGCTCGAACTCGACGAGAACCTCGGCTGCCCCGGCGGACGCAACATCGCGCTCCGCACGCTGCGCGAGTTCGACGACATCGACTACGTCGTCGAACTGGACGACGACGGACAACTCGTCGAAGTGGACGTACTGCGCCGGGTACGGGACTTCTTCGACGCCGAACCGCGGCTCGGCATCGTCGGGTTCCGGATCGCCGACGAACACGGCGTGACCCAGCGCCGCCACGTACCCAGGGTCGGCAACGCCGATCCGATGCGCGGCGGATACGTCACCAGTTTCCTCGGCGGCGGCCACGCCCTCCGTACGGCCATGATCGACGAGATCGGCGACTGGCCCGCCGCGTTCTTCTTCGCGCACGAGGAGACCGACCTGGCCTGGCGCGCCGCCGACGCGGGCTGGCGGATCCGCTACGCCCCCGAGCTCCTGCTCCGCCACCCGAGGACCTCGCCCGCCCGCCACGCCATCTACTACCGCGTCACCGCCCGCAACCGCGTCTGGCTCGTCCGCCGCCGGCTGCCCCTGCCCCTCATACCCGTTCACCTGGGCATATGGACCCTGCTCACCCTCGTACGAACCCGTTCGGGACCCGGCCTGCGGGCCTGGTTCGGCGGCTTCATGGAGGGGCTGCGGGAGCCGGCCGGTGAACGGCGTCCGATGCGCTGGCGCACGGTATGGCGGCTCTCCCGACTCGGCCGCCCGCCCGTCATCTGACGTCAGAGGGCCAACCCGTCATCCGGATCCGGCACTTGAGCCCAGCGAGTCGGCCCGACATCCGGATCCGGCCGCGGCGGCGTCACTCCCCCGAGCAACGCGTCGTACGCGCGCACCCCCGGGGCCAGATCCGATGTAGTGATCACATCAGGCCGCGCCAACAGATCGCTAACATTGGTCAAGGGCTTGAATCAGACGACGGGCGCTATCCCGCCAAGAGCGAGCGCGGCGCGGGAGCGTGGGAGCGCGGCGCGGGAGCGCGGGAAGGGCAGTGAACGGCGTGGTGCGGCACGGTCTGCGTTTCGGACTGCTGGGTACGCCGGTCCTGTTCGACTCCGGGAGTGAAGCCCCTCGGAGTGGCGACCTCAATACCCCCGCCGTCACCCCCATCGGCAGCCCCAAACTCCGCGCCCTCCTCGCCACCCTCCTCATCGACAGCGGCCGAGTCGTCTCCGTCGAGGCACTCAAGGACGCCCTCTGGGGCGGCGCACCACCCTCCTCCGCACAAGCCTCACTGCACAACCACGTGGCCCGCCTACGACGCCTGCTCCACGACCCCGACCGGCTGCGAGCCGTCCCGCCCGGCTACGTACTCCGCGTCGAACAGGGCGAGTTGGACGTCCACGTCTTCGAGCACCACCTCGCCACGGCCCGTGATGCGCACGCCACCCGCGACTGGGCCCGGGCGATACGCGCATCCACGGCGGCCCTCGCGCTCTGGCGAGGCGCTCCGCTCAGCGGCCTCCCGGCCGAGACCGGCGGATACGCCCTCGTCCGACGGCTGCGCGAGGCCCGGCTGCTGCTCCTGGAGCGGCGCTACGACGCCGAACTCGCCGTCGGCGGCCCCCGACTCGGCGCCCTCGTACCGGAGTTGGCGGCACTGGCCGGCGAGCACCCGCTGCGGGAGGCGTACCACCGCCAGTTGATGCTCGCCCTGCACCGCACCGGCCGCCAGGCCGAAGCCCTCGCCGTCCACCGCGACCTGCGCACCCACCTCATCGAGGAACTCGGCGTGGAACCGGGCCCGACCGTACGCGAGGCCCACGTGGAGGTCCTCCGGGAAGCCGCCGCCGCGGCCACAGGCCCTTCCTCTATGCGCGAAGACATCCCCCTACCTACTCAACACACCTCGCCTCCTCAACTCCCTCTACCCGCCCAACTCCCCCCACCTCTCGCCCACTTCACCGGCCGATCCCCGACCCTCGCCGCCCTGCGTGAAGTCCTGCACAACACCCCCGAAGGGTCCACCGAGACCACCCCCGCCACCCCACCCACTCCCACCATCACCGTCATCCACGGCATGCCCGGTATAGGCAAAAGCGCCCTGGCCCTCCACCTCGCCCACACTCTGAAGGAACGTTTCTTCGACGGTCAGCTCTACCTCAACCTCCACGGCGCCACCCCCGGCATGACCCCCCTCACCCCCACCCAAGCCCTCACCGCCCTCCTCCACGACCTCGGCACCGACCCCCACCACCCCCACCGCATCCCCGAACACCCCGACGCCGCAGCCGCGTTGCTCCGCTCACTCCTCGCCCCCACCCGCACCCTCCTGCTCCTGGACGACGCGGCGAGCGCCGCTCAGGTACGGCCGTTGCTGCCCGGCGGAGCCGACTGCGCGGTGATCGTCACCAGCCGTTCGCCGCTGACCGCGCTGGACGGTGCCCACCGCTTCCCGCTCGCCCCGCTGTCGGACGAGGAGAGCGCGGCGCTGCTGCGCGCGGTGAGCGGACGCGAGGGCCTCGACGCGGCCCACCCCCTCGTCGCACTCACCGGCCGGCTCCCGCTCGCCCTGCGCGTGGTCGCCGCCCGGCTGGCCGCCCGCAGCGCCCTCACCCCGGACGTCCTGGCCGGTCAACTGGCCGCAGAACAAGGCCGGTTGAACCACCTGGAGTACGACGACCTGAGCGTCCGCCGCTCCCTGGCCGTGGCCCACGACGCACTCGCCGCCTCCGCCCGCCGGGCCGACCGGGACGCGGCCCTCGTTCTGCGCGCCATCGGTACTCTCGACCTCCCCGCCTACGGCGCACCCCTCCTCGCCCGTCTGGCCGGCACCGACGCCCGCCGCACCGAGGCCGCCCTCGACCGCCTCGTGGACGTGGCCCTCCTGGAGGAAACGGCATACGGCCGCTACGCCCCCCACGACCTGGTCCGCGACTTCGCCCACGAACTGGCGGCCGCCCACTGCGGCGAAGCCGTCACCGAAACCGGCATCCAAACCGCCCGCGAATCCGGCCCCCACTGATCACTCCACTCATCACTTCGCGTCGGCATAGCACTCCACCACCGCCGTCGTGAACGGGAACCGCACCGGCGTCTCCCCGAACGTCAGCCGCCCCGCCAGGTCGGATGCCTCCCGGATCGCCGCCACGATCGTCTCGGCCTCCTCCTCGGGACAGTGCACGATCACCTCGTCGTGCTGGAAGAAGACCAGCTCGGCCGACATCCCCGCGCACGTCCGCCGCAGTGCGGCGAGCAGCAGCAGAGCCCAGTCGGCGGCGCTGCCCTGGACGACGAAGTTGCGGGCGAAGCGGCCTCGGGCGCGGGCGTCCGTGGAGGCGTAACCCGGCGTCCACTGACGGGCGTCGGAGTCCTCGTCCCCGACGGGGATGCCCGCCTCCTCCGCGTCCTCGTCGGCGCCCGCCGCCGGTGGGCAGGTCCGCCCGAGCCAGGTCCGCACCAGCCGGCCCTCCTCACCGGCCCGCGCGGCGTCGTCGACGTACGCGACCGCCTTGGGGAAGCGGCGTCTGAGCGCGGCGAGGTTCTTGAGACCGTCGCCCGAGGTCTGGCCGTAGACCGCGCCGAGCACGGCGAGCTTGGCCTGGGCGCGGTCGCCGGAGAAGGCGCGGTCGGAGACGGACTGGTAGAGGTCGGTCTCCCGGCCGGCCACCTCCATGAGGCCGGGGTCGCGCGAGATGGCCGCCAGCACGCGCGGTTCCATCTGGTCGGCGTCGGCGACGACGAGCCGCCAGCCGGGGTCGGCGACCACCGCGCGCCGGATCACCTTGGGGATCTGCAGCGCGCCGCCGCCGTTGGTGACCCAGCGTCCGGTGACCGTGCCGCCCGCGTGGAACTCGGGCCGGAACCGCCCCTCACGCACCCAGTCCTGCAACCACGACCAGCCGTGCGCGACCCAGATCCGGTAGAGCTTCTTGTACTCGATCAGCGGCTTCACGGCCGGGTGGTCGACGGACTCGATCTCCCAGCGCCGGGTGGACTTGACCTTGATGCCGGCCTGGGCGAATGCCTTTATGACATCGGCGGGCAGGTCCGGCCGCACCCGGCGCCCGAAGGCGGCGGACACCTCGTCCGCGAGCTCGGCGAGGCGCCGGGGCTCGCCCCCGCCCGCGTACCGCTCGCCCAACAGCTCGTGCAGCACCCGCCGGTGCACCTCGGCGCTCCACGGCAGCCCGGAGCGGTTCATCTCCGCGGCCACCAGCATCCCCGCCGACTCGGCCGCCGTCAGCAGCCGCATCCGGTCCGGGTGCGCGGTCGTGTCGTGCCGGCGCTGCTGCTCGGCGTAGACCGCGGCGAGGTCGGGCAGCGGCAGCTGGATGCTCTGCGGCTCGAACAGGGGGGACTGGGCGTTGGGTTCGGCCGAGCGCGTCGGCGGATCGGCGGGTACGGGGCCGCCGCGCAGGCGGGCCAGGGCGGCGGCGGCCGAGCTGGGTTCCCCGTACCGCCCCTCGTGGCCGAGCAGGAGGGTCTCGGCGTCCTCGACGTCGTAACACCGCTCGACCCGTACGCCGGCGGCGAGCAGCCGCGGATACATCTCGGCGGTGGACCGCCACACCCACCGCGTGACCTCCGGCAGCCCGCGCACGATGTCCCCGGGCTCCGCCTCCCGGCGCACCGGTCCCGCGAGCACGCCGTCCGGACCGAGGGGCGCGGCCTCCACGCCACCACCCTCGGCCGGAGCGAGCGCCCAGCGATCGGTCATGGTTGCGAGTGTCGCAGCCACCTCTGACAACGCCCTCGCGAGCGGCCGCCGCCTGAACCCTTCGCCCCTCCTTTCAGCCCCCGTCAGCCCCTTCAGTCCTCCTCGCTCACCCCGCCCGGCGCCTGCAGATATCCCGCGAGCGCCTTGCTGAGCGCGGCCTCCACGGGGGTCTTCTCGATGCCGAGGTCGGAGAGGACACCCGTGCCGTTCTCGAACTCCAGCAGGGCCAGCAGGATGTGCTCGGTGCCGATGTAGTTGTGGCCGAGGCGGAGGGCCTCGCGGAAGGTGAGTTCCAGGACCTTCTTGGCGTCGGAGGCGTAGGGGACGAGTTCCGGGGGCGACTCGACGCCGGCCGGCAGCGCCGCGGTCGCGGCCTCGACGAGCGCGTCGAGGGTGACGTCCTGGGCCACGACCGCCTTGGCCGCCAGGCCGTCCGGCTCGGCGGTGAGGCCGAGGATCAGGTGGGCCGGGACGACCTCGGAGTTGCCCGCGGACTTGGCCGCGTTGTGCGAGGTCACCACGACGTTCCGCGCGCGTGTGGTGTACCGGCCGAACCCTTGGTTCGGGTCGAGGTCGGTCGACTCCTTGGGCACGAACCGCTTCTGCGCGGCCTGCCGCGTGACCCCCATGCTCCTGCCGATGTCGGTCCAGGAGGCGCCCGAACGCCGGGCCTGGTCCACGAAGTGGCCGATCAGGTGGTCGGCCACCTCACCGAGGTGGTCGGCGGCGATGACCGCGTCCTGGAGCTGGTCCAGGGGTTCGACGTGCACCCTCTTGATCGCGTCGATGATGTCGTCGAGACGTACGGAAGACGTGATGGTCGGTTTCGTCGTCATGTGTCAACCGTAGGTTGACAGTTCGGAGGTGTCAACCTCGGGTTGACATAAAGGGGGCTCCTCTTTTGAAGAAACACCGTGTGAGGCTCCGGCCAACGGTGGTTGACTCGGCTGCCATGAGCACGTTGACGACGAACGCCGCCCCCGCCCTCACTCCCGTCGCCGACGTCCCCGAGATCGTCGACGCGACGGCCCGGCTGCTCACCGAGCACTACGCGCTGCCGGACGTCGCCGAGCAGTTGGCCGCGCTGCTGCGCCGACGCCTGGCGGAGGGGGCGTACGACGTCACGAACGCGGCGGAACTCGGCGCCCTGGTCACCGCCGACCTCCGGTCGGTCAATGGCGATCCGCACCTGCGGCTCGTGTGCCACTCCGATGCCACCTGGCTCCTCCACCTCGACCTGACGGCCGCCGTTCCTACCGCTCCTACTGTCCCGGCGCCCGTACGCGGCTGACTCGGTCCGGCTTGTCAGTGCCCCGTGTCACGATCGAAGCGTGACCAGTACGCCGACCAGCCCCGTCGAGCGCGCCTTCGAGGCCGCCCTCTACGCCGCCGATGCCGACTCCGCCCTCGACACGGGCGCGTCCGTGCTGGCCGCGGACCCGGCGGCCGACGCCGAACTCGCCCGTCGGGGGCGGGAGTTCGTGGCGGCGGCCTGGCGGCGCGGCTGGCAGCCCGCCGACGTCGTACGGATCGTGCGCCGGGAGCTGGACGACGTACACGTGCATCTCGTGTCCGCGCTGATCCGCGAGCAGGCGCCGGACGACCGTCCGCGCGGGCCCCGTTGGACCGCGCAGGTGGAGTCGCTCCCGGGTGCCGGCGACGCCCCGCCCCGCGCCGACCGCTTCTCGCACGCCACCGCGGTGCTGGAGCTGTACCGCCTGCTGTTGCGCCTGCCGAGCCTCGAACCTCTCGACGACCAGCCCGATCACCGGTCCCGGGACGGCGGTCGGCCGCGGCCCGAGTCCCGCATGCTCACCCGTATCCGCGCGTTGCTGGCCAAGGCCGAGGCGACCGGGTTTCCCGAGGAGGCGGAGGCGCTCACCGCCAAGGCGCAGGAGCTGACCGCCCGGCACAGCATCGACGAGGCGCTGCTCGCCGCGCGGACGCCCGCGAAGGACGCGCCCGCCGCCTGCCGGATCGGTGTCGAGCCGCCGTACGAGCAGGCCAAGGCGGTGCTGCTGGACGCGGTGGCGGACGCGAACCACTGCCGGGCCGTGTGGAACGAACCGCTGGCCTTCTCCACGGTCGTCGGCTTCGAGGCCGACCTGGAGGTGGTCGAGCTGCTCTACGCGTCCCTGCTGGTCCAGGCCCAGACGGCCATGACGAAGGCGGAGGCGGCGCAGCGCGCGGGCGGTCGGCGGCGTACGAAGAGCTTCCGGCAGTCGTTCCTCGCGGCCTACGCCCACCGGATAGGCACCCGCCTCGCGGCCGCCGCCGAGACCCAGGTGACCGACGACCTGCTCCCGGTGCTGGCCACCCGCGAGGTCGCGGTCACGGCCGAGGCGGACCGCATGTTCCCCGAGACGACCACGACCCGGCTGCGGGGCGTGACCGACGCGGCGGGCTGGACCGAGGGCGCCGAAGCGGCCGACCGGGCCCAGGTCGGCGCCCGGCCCCGGCTGCCCTGACCGTCGTAGGCCTCAGTCGCCCGCCTGCGTGAACGCCGTCACCGAGGCGTCCGGTGTGCCCGCGTCCCCCTTGAGCGCGACCTCTCCGTACGACCACGGGAAGCCGTGGTCCGCGTCGGCGCCGGGGAGGGTGAACGTGCCCGTCTTCACCGCCAGGCTCTTCGCGCCGCCCGCCTCTCCGCGCACGTAGGTGATCGTGAAGGAGGCCGTCGCGTCCTTGGCCAGCGTCAGCTTCTCGGCCGTGGACGCCTTGTCCTCGGGGACCTTTGTGGAGGTCTTGCCGGCGGTGAGGTCGACGCCCGGGTAGCCGTCCAGGGTGCACTCCGAGCCGCGGTTGGTGATCGTCACGGTGACGTTGCCGCTGTCCCCGGCGGCCGGGGCCGGGCTCGCGTCGACCTGCACCCCGACCGAGTCGAGCGTGCAGCCGCCACCGGCGGCCTTGCTCGCGCCGCTGCCGCTCCCGCCGTCACCGCCGCCGTCGTCGCAGGCGGTCAGAAGGAGGGCCGCGGCGAAGGCGGCGACGGTGATCCGGGTGGCGCGCATGAGGGTCCTCGGGTGCTTCGGGGGAGTGACGTCGGTGAGACGCGTGCATGGATCATCACGCACGAACGTGCGAGCCGGTTGCCCGCCCCCGGCTCAGCCGCCGGCGCCGGACCGCAGTCGGCCGGACCACCGCCGAGCCCCTACTGCCCCAGACTCGCCGTCGGCAGCCCCGACGGCAGCTGTCCGCCCTCCGCCTTGGCGTACGTCTCCTTGCCGAGGCTGCCCGACCAGGTGACCGCGAGGGCGGACTTGTCCACGGAGTCGACCATCCCGGTCGCCCGCTGCTTGCTGCCGTCGGTGCAGGTGAGGTGAATCATCTGCATGCCCGCCTCCTCGCCCGCGGTCCCGCTGCACACGGTCCCGCCGGTCGAGAAGAGCCCCGCCTGCTTGCCGTTGACCACCAGCGCCACGGCCTTGCCGTCGGTGGTGGCGAGCCAACTGCCCTGCAGACCGTCGGACGCGGTCGTCCCGTCGGAGCCACCGGAGGCGGCGGAACTGGAGTCGCCCGAGCCGCCGCCCGTGTCCGCGGTGGCCGTGGAGGACGCGGACGCGCTGGGGTTCGACGAGGCGCCGTCGTCCGAACCGCCGTCGTCGCTGCACCCGGTGAGCGCGAGCGCGCCCGCCAGACCCGCGGCCGCGGCCACGATCCGCACCTTCGTAGTCGCCGAAGTCACTGGTAACTCCCAAGCTCTAGGACCGGTCTTTCGGATCAGCTCGGCGTCGCGGGCCCCGGCCCGCACGGCTCGGCCGAGAGGCGCCCCGCCTCCAGAACCGACCCTGCGCGCAGACCGGCACTGGCCACCCGGCCACCCGCACCGGCACGCGCAGCCACCCGCCCCCGCCCGGTTCGGCCCGAGGCACCCCGCGGCACAGCCGCCCCGGCCCGGAAAGGGCCCGAACGCGTAGGCCCGAGCAGGCCGTGGCCGGTTGGCCGCAACGCCCGCTGCAAGCTACCAGCCCGCGCTCTCCCTGCCATGGGGAGCAGCTGTGAGGCTTACCAGGAGGACTTGCGCACCCCCGGCAGATACCCGGCATGCGCCTGCCCACGCAGCGACACCCGGGACAGCCCGAAGGCGCGGAAGTAGCCGCGGGGCCGCCCGTCGATCTGGTCGCGGTTGCGCACCCGCGTCGCGCTGGCGTCGCGCGGCTGCCTGCGCAACTCCCGCTGGGCGGCGAGCCGTTCGGCCTCCGTCGAGGACGGCCGCCGGATGATCTCCTTCAGCTCGGCGCGGCGCCCGGCGTACCGGGCGACGAGCTCCTGGCGCCGCTCGTTCTTCGCGATCTTGCTCTTCTTCGCCATCAGACCCGCACCCCCCGTGCCCTGATCCGGGCCACGGCCGCCTCGACGCCGATCACGTCGACGGTCTTGATCCCGCGCGCGCTCAGCCGCAGTCGTACGTGCCGGCCCTCGCTCGGCAGCCAGTAGCGCTTGGTCTGGATGTTGGGGTCGAAGCGGCGGGAGGTCCGCCGGTGGGAGTGCGAGATGCGATTGCCGAAGCCGGGTTGTGCGCCGGTCAGCATGCAGTGCGCGGACATGGGTGACGTACCTCTCCTCGATCGTTGTCACCACGAGTGGTGTTAATGGAATTCATTTTCAGTAAGGTAGCACCATGGCACGCAACGAACTCCGCCCGGTCATCAAGCTGCGGTCCACCGCGGGGACCGGCTTCACCTATGTGACCCGCAAGAACCGGCGCAACGACCCCGACCGCATGACCCTGCGCAAGTACGACCCGGTCGCAGGCCGCCACGTCGACTTCCGAGAGGAGCGCTGAACCCCCGCCATGCGCAACGGAATCCACCCCTCCTACGGCCCCGTCGTCTTCCGCGACCGGGCCGCCGGCCACGCCTTCCTCACCCGCTCGACGCTGGTCGGCGAGGCGACGGCGGGCGGGAAGACCATCGAGTGGGAGGACGGCCGCACCTACCCGGTCGTCGACGTCGAGATCTCGAACGTCAGCCACCCCTTCTACACCGGCACCGCGCGCGTGCTGGACACCGCCGGGCGCGTGGAGCGCTTCGAGCGACGGTTCGGGAAGCGGGGCAAGGCGTCGTGAGTCTGTCCGTCGTCATCGTCGGCGGGCTGCACGCCGAGGCCCGCAGGGCGACCGTCGCGCGGCTGCTGGCCGACGTGCCCGGCAGTGTCGTACTCCACCACGACCTCGCAACGGCCGCCGCGGGCACGGTGGTTCGCACGATCAGCGACGCCACCGGGCTGCTCTCCGCGGGCGAGGCGCCGCTCGTCAACGACTGCGCGTGCTGCGCCCTGCGCGAGGACCTCGTCCCCGAGCTGCGCCGCCTCGCGGACGCGGGGCTGACCCGGCTGGCCGTCGTCGAGCTGTGGGACTCCGTCGAGCCCAAGGCGATGGCCGAGGTGGTGGCGGCCGGCGGGCTGACCGTCACCGGCGTGATCACCGCCGTGGACCCGGCGCTGCTGCTGCCCTACCTCGGCAACGGCGACGACCTCGCCGAACGCGGCCTCGCCGCGGCCGCCACCGACCAGCGCACGGTCGCCGACACCTTCGCCCGCCAGCTGGAGTACGCCCCCGTCCTCGCCGTCCTCGACTCCCCGGAGGCCGACGACGAGGACCGCGAGCTGCTCGCCCAGCTGCATCCGACAGCCCGTCAAGTCCCTGTGCGGAGCGGCCACTCCGGGGATTTGACGGGCGTTTTCCAGCCATCCGCCGATCCGGCGCCCCGGCCCTCCGGTGCACCTGCACCTGCATCGGAAGGCGCACGATCTTCCCCGCTGGCCCGGGCCGCCCTGGCCGGCTTCGACGTGGAGGCCGCAGCCGCCGCCCAGCACCCCGCCTGCGCGCTGCTGCCCGCCGACGCCGACGCGCACGGGGTGTCGACCCTGGTGTGGCACCGGCGCCGGCCCTTCCATCCGGAGCGGCTCTTCGCGGCCCTGGAGGACCTGACCTGCGCGGCCGCCCGCAGCCGGGGCCGGTTCTGGCTGGCCGACAAGCCGGACACGCTGCTCCACTGGGACGCCGCCGGCGGTGCGCTGTGCGTGGAGAGCGCGGGTCCGTGGCTGGCCTCGCTGCCCGACGCCGCCTGGGACATGGTCCCGCCGGTGCGCCGCGCCGCCGCCGCGCTGGACTGGCACGCCGAACACGGCGACTGCTGCCAGCACTTGGTCTTCACCTCCCCGGGCCTCGACCGCGACGGCCTCGAACAGCTGCTGGAGTCCTGCCTGTTGACCGACACCGAGTACGCCGCGGGCCGCACCGCCTGGAAGCGGCTCCCGCCCGCCTTCGACGCCTTCTTGGAGGTCTGATGCCCCGCACCACCGACCGCAGGTCCGACCGCAAGTCCGCGGGCAGTCGCCCCAATCCGCTGGACCAGGCGAAGATCACGTACATCGACTACAAGGACACCGATCTGTTGCGGAAGTTCATCTCCGACCGGGGCAAGATCCGCAGCCGGCGCGTCACCCGGGTCACGGCTCAGCAGCAGCGGCAGCTGGCGCGGGCCATCAAGAACGCGAGGGAGATGGCGCTGCTGCCCTATATCAGCAGGTGAGTTACGGTTCAGGTCGCTGAACAACCTTCCCGGTCACCGCCCCCGCCCGAACCTCCACGTACCGCCCACTGGATCGATTCACGGACCCTGGAACAGGAACGGCCCGGTCTGCGTCTCTTCCTAGTGCACGGGGGTTCGATCCCGGTGAACCGCATCGCATGGTCCGGGGACCCCGGGGCACACGCTGGATCAAGTCCGGCAAAGGGGTCGTCAAAGCTGTAACCGAGGGAACACCCCGCGTGCACGTGCATCTGCTCATGCATTTGCACGTGAACAGGGTTATGATCCGGATCAGTTGACCACTGCATCAATGGCCCCAGGGGCCACCGCACCACCGGGGAGCGACCTGTGGACCGGGACGTGTACAACGGCATGGCAGCCACGGAGCTGAACGGGGTGGCCTGGCAGAAGAGCATGCACAGCAACTCGCAGGGTTCCTGCGTGGAGTTCGCCCGGCTGCCCGGCGGCGAGGTCGCGGTGCGCAACTCGCGCTTCCCCGACGGGCCCGCCCTCGTCTACACCCGCGCCGAGATCGAGGCCATGCTGGCCGGCGTCAAGGACGGCGAGTTCGACCACCTGGTCGCGGGCTGACACACCGTCCACCTCGGGATGACCCGGGGTGACAGGAAACGCCCGGCGCTTTGACGCGCGTAGAACCGCGGCGCGAAAAAGCGCCGCGGTGTCTCACTCGGCCGTGGGCGAGGGCGTGGCCGGCAGCTGGAACAGCGCCCAGACCACCTTGCCGCCGAGCGTGCCCGCCAGCGGGTGCCAGCCCCAGCTGTCGCTGAAGGAGTCGACGAGGAACAGGCCACGGCCCGACTCGGCCGAGAAGTCGTCCGTCTCGCGGGCCACGGGGGAGTCCTGACTGGGGTCGCGCACCGCGCACACCAGCCGCTCGGTCCAGCGCATCAGGTGCAGCCGCACGGGCGGCGCGTGGTCCACCCGGACGCAGGTTCCCGGCAGGGCGTGCCGCAGGGCGTTGGTGACGAGCTCGGAGACCACCAGGCAGACGTCGTCGAACCGCTCGCCGGTGTCCCACTGGTCCAGCGTCCGGCGCGTGAAGCGTCTCGCCTCGCCCACCGCTTCGTAGCGGGCGGGCAGCGAACACGACGCGGCGTCGGACACGGCCGCGGGATCAAGCGGCGGAAGGCCCTGCCGTAACGGCTCGAGCATGGTCGATCCATTCGTCCCCATGCGAGGCACTCCCGGGAATTCGCGGTCGTTGCGATGCAGCGGTGGCGCGAGACCATGGTTTCGGATGCGTAGGGCAGATGCAAGGGCAGATGCACGTGCACGCGACCGAATTGGACCCTCCCGTACCGCTTGTTGGCCATTTTTTCCGCCATCTTCTGGTGACCTACTTGCCAACACCTCCCCCTTACCTGTGCAGAATCTTTGACTTATTGCCGTCTCTGTAATCGGACGAGTACTGCTCGGAGTGTTTTAGTGGCAGACTGCGGCCCCTGAAGACGGTTGGGGAGGCTGGCGAACGTGAGCGCGGGAGAGCCAGGATCGGTGGTGCGGCGCATGCTGCTCGGCTCGCAACTCAGGCGACTGCGTGAGGCGAAGGGCATCACGCGAGAGCAGGCGGGGTATTCGATCCGCGCCTCGGAGTCGAAGATCAGCCGGATGGAGCTGGGCCGGGTGAGCTTCAAGACACGCGATGTCGAGGACCTGTTGACGCTGTACGGCATCACGGACGAGGCCGAGCGCATGTCGCTGCTCTCCCTCGCCCGCGAGGCCAACGTCGCGGGCTGGTGGCACAGTTACTCGGACGTCCTGCCGAGCTGGTTCCCCACCTATGTGGGCCTGGAGGGCGCCGCGTCGCTGATCCGTGCCTACGAGGTGCAGTTCGTGCACGGTCTGCTGCAGACCGAGGAGTACGCGCGCGCGGTCGTGCGGCGCGGCATGAAGGGCGCGAGCCCGGCCGACATCGAGAAGCGCGTCGCGCTGCGGCTTGAGCGGCAGAAGTATCTGTCCGCGGACAACGCCCCCGAGTTCCACATCGTCCTGGACGAGGCCGCCCTGCGCCGCCCCTACGGCGACCGCGAGGTGATGCGCGGTCAGCTCCAGCACCTGATCGAGATCTCCACGCGGCCCAACGTGCGGTTGCAGATCATGCCGTTCGGCTTCGGCGGGCACTCGGGCGAGAGCGGCGCGTTCACGATCCTGTCGTTCCCCGAGTCCGACCTGTCGGACGTCGTGTACCTGGAGCAGCTCACCAGCGCCCTCTACCTGGACAAGCAGGAGGACGTGGCCCAGTACGAGAAGGCCCTCAAGGAGCTCCAGCAGGACAGCCCGGGCCCCGACGAGAGTCGCGACCTCCTGAGGGGCCTGCTCCAGCTCTCCTAGGGATCTCCCCAGACTCTCCCAGGGTTCTCCCCAGAAGATTGCTCTCCGTCCCCAACTCGCTTAGCGCACAAGTACGATGACACGTGATCAGACCGTGACGTGGTGCAGGTGTCTGCTAGCGATTGAGGGATCACATGTCGTCCTACTTCACCGACCTGGCTCAGCAGTACATCGACGGTGAGTGGCGCCCGGGTACAGGTTCCTGGGACATCATCGACTTCAACCCGTACGACGGCGAGAAGCTCGCCTCGATCACCATAGCCACGGTCGACGAGGTCGACGAGGCGTACAAGTCGGCGGCGGCGGCCCAGAAGCAGTGGGCGCGCACCAACCCCTACGCCCGCCGTGCCGTCTTCGAGAAGGCGCTGCGCGTCATCGAGGACCGCGAGCAGGAGATCACCGAGGTGATCATCGCCGAGCTCGGCGGCACCTACCTCAAGGCCGGCTTCGAACTGCACCTCGTCAAGGAGTTCCTGCGCGAGTCGGTCCACCTCGCCCTGCGCCCCGAGGGCCGGATCCTGCCGTCGCCGATCGACGGCAAGGAGAACCGCGTCTACCGCGAGCCGGTCGGCGTCGTCGGTGTGATCAGCCCCTTCAACTTCCCCTTCCTGCTGTCGATCAAGTCGGTCGCCCCCGCCCTCGCGCTCGGCAACGCGGTCGTCCTCAAGCCGCACCAGAACACCCCGATCGCCGGCGGCACCCTGGTCGGCAAGATCTTCGAGGAAGCGGGCCTGCCCGGCGGCCTGTTGAACGTCGTCGTCACCGACATCGCGGAGATCGGTGACGCCTTCATCGAGCACCCGATCCCGAAGGTCATCTCCTTCACCGGCTCCGACAAGGTCGGCCGCCACGTCGCCACCGTCTGCGCCGCCCAGTTCAAGCGCTCGGTCCTCGAACTCGGCGGCAACAGCGCGATCGTGGTCCTCGACGACGCCGACCTCGACTACGCGGTCGACGCGGCGGTCTTCAGCCGGTACGTCCACCAGGGCCAGGTCTGCATGGCCGCCAACCGCGTGCTGGTGGACCGCTCGATCGCCGAGCAGTTCACCGAGAAGTTCGTCGCCAAGGTGAAGACCCTCAAGGTCGGCGACCCGCGCGACCCGGGGACCGTCATCGGCCCGGTCATCAACTCCTCGCAGGCGGAGGCCATTTCGGGCGTCGTCGAGCAGGCGATCGCCGAGGGCGCGACGGCGCTGCTGCACGGCACGACCACCGACAACCTGGTCGCGCCGTCCGTCCTGGCCGACGTCCCGGCCGACTCGGCCCTGCTCCAGCAGGAAGTCTTCGGCCCGGTCGCCTTCCTCATCACCTTCGACGGCGAGGAGGAGGCCGTCCGTCTCGTCAACGACACGCCGTACGGGCTGAGCGGCGCCGTCCACACAGGTGACATCGAGCGGGGCGTCTCCTTCGCCAAGCAGATCGACACCGGCATGTTCCACGTCAACGACGGCACCGTCCACGACGAGCCCCTCGTCCCCTTCGGCGGCGAGAAGAGCTCCGGCCTCGGCCGCCTGAACGGCGAGACGACCCTGGACGCCTTCACCACCCTGAAGTGGATCTCGGTCCAGCACGGCCGCAGCGGCTTCCCGTTCTAGTTCTTCAAGCGGGCGGGCCATTGAGGACAGAAGGTGACCTCAATGGCCCGTAGCTTCGTCGGTGTCAGGGGGAAACCTCGAACAGACCCGACGAAAGGCGGCCGGTCATGGTCACTCACGTTCCCGCAGAGGCCCAGGGCGACGAGCGCGGCGCGCTGCTCGCGTTCATCGAGGAGCAGCGCGGCGGCATCCGCAGGGCGCTGCTCGGGCTGACCGACGAGCAGGCCGCGAGCAAGCCCAGCGCCAGCGACCTCTCCCTCTCCGGCCTGCTCAAGCATGTCGCCGAGGTCGAGCAGGGCTGGATCGCCCGGGCCAAGCAGGAGCCGCCGGCGGTGAAGCGGGACGAGACCAACTGGCACGAGAACTTCACGCTCGTCGACGGCGAGACCGTCGAGTCCCAGCTCGCCTACTGGGAGAAGGTCGCCGCCGAGACCGACGCGTACGTCCGCTCGGTGCCGAGCCTGGACGACACCTTCCCGCTCCCCAGCGACCCCTGGTTCCCGCCGGAGGGCCGCGTCTCGGTGCGCTGGCTCTGTCTGCACCTGATCCGCGAGCACGCCCGGCACGCCGGCCACGCCGACATCATCCGCGAGTCCCTCGACGGCAGGACGGCCTTCGAACTGGTCGCCCAGGAGCAGGGCGCAAGCTGGGGCTGATCCAGGGACAGCGCCTGGCTGGTCCTACGCTGGCCCCATGTCAGCGATCCGTCTCCTCGTGCTCGGCGCGGTCCGTCAGCACGGGCGGGCCCACGGCTACCAGGTGCGCAACGACCTGGAGTACTGGGGCGCGCACGAGTGGTCCAACGCCAAGCCCGGCTCGATCTACCACGCCCTGAAGCAGATGGCGAAGCAGGGACTGCTGCACGCGCACGAGATCGCGCCGTCCACGGCCGGCGGCCCGCCGCGCACGGAGTACGAGATCACCGACTGGGGCACCGACGAGTTCTTCCGGCTGCTGCGGGAGTCCCTGGTCGCCTACGACCAGAAGATGGACATCCAGTCGGCGGCCATCGGCTTCCTGGTCGAGCTGACCCGGGACGAGGCGGTGTCCCTCCTCAAGGAGCGCATCCGCCGGATCGGGGACTGGCGGGGAGCCGTCACCGAGCACTACATCCCAGAGGACGGGCCCGAACAGCTCGGCCACATCGGCGAGATCATGAACCTCTGGGTCCACACGGCCGACTCCGACTCGGCCTGGACCCAGGGGCTCATCGACCGCATCGAGGGCGGCGCCTACACCTTCGCCGGCGAGGGCGAACCGTTCGTCGGCGTCCTCGCCGAGGGCCAGGAGAACCCGTACGCGACGGGTGACCGGCACCCGGAGGACGACCGCTAATCAAGTTTGACCAATCGGGTCGACGGCGTTACCTTCGACGGAGTAGTCAAGTTTGATTAGCCGTGGCTTGGCTGGTCGAGCTTGATCAGCTGGACGAGTGTGAAGGAGTGCAGTGGCCGACACCGCAATCACCGTCGACGGAGCACGCAAGGCCTACGGCGGGAAACCCGCGCTGGACGGGCTCGACCTCACGGTCGCCCGCGGCGCGGTGCACGGAGTCCTGGGCCCCAACGGCGCGGGCAAGACGACCCTGGTCCGGATCCTGTCCACCCTGCTACGGCCCGACGCCGGCCGCGTCCGGGTGGCCGGGCACGACGTCGTGACCGAGGCCCGCGCGGTCCGTTCCCGCATCGGACTGCTCGGCCAGCACGCGGCCCTCGACGAGGAGCTCGGCGGCCGGCAGAACCTGGAGATGTTCGGCCGCCTCCACCACCTGGGCGCCCGCCACGCGCGCGTGCGTGCCGACGAGCTCCTGGAGCGCTTCGGCCTCGCCGACACCGGCCGCAAGCAGGTCCGCGCCTACAGCGGCGGCATGCGGCGCCGCCTGGACCTGGCCGCGTCCCTGATCACCGACCCGGAGGTGCTGTTCCTGGACGAGCCGACGACCGGCCTCGACCCGCGCGGCCGCGCCGAGGTGTGGGCGTCGGTCCGCTCCCTGACCGGCGGCGGTACGACGGTGCTGCTGACCACCCAGTACCTGGAGGAGGCCGATCAGCTCGCCGACCGCGTCTGTGTCGTCGACGGCGGCCGGGTGATCGCCGACGGCACACCGGACGAGCTGAAGGCGGCCCTCGGCGGCGACCGCATCGACATCGTCCTGCGGGACGCCGGCCAACTGGACGCCGCGGTCGCCCTGTTGCCGGTCCCCAAGGACGACGTCTCCGTCGACCCCGACCGCCGGCTGCTCAGCGCCCGGGTCACCGACCGCATGGCCGCGCTCTCCGGCGTCGTACGCGCCCTGGAGGACGCCGGCATCGAGGCGGAGGACGTGGCCCTGCGCCGGCCCACCCTGGACGAGGTGTTCCTGCGGCTGACAGCACGGGACGAGGACCGTACGGAGACCGTCACGGAGCCAGGGGCCGGCGCGAAGAAGGAGTCCGTCACGAAGGGGGCCGCCGCATGACCGCGTACGCGCTGACCGACTGCTGGACCATGACCCGCCGTGAACTCGCCCACTGGGCACGGCAGCCCGTGCAGGTGCTGGTCGGTCTGGTCTTCCCCGTGATGCTGCTGCTGATGTTCGGCTACCTGGTCGGCGGCGGACGCGGGATCGAGGGCGACTACCTCGACTTCCTCGTCCCCGGCATGCTCGCGCTCACCATGGCCTTCGGCCTGGAGGGCACGATGCTCAGCGTCACCCAGGACCTCGACCGGGGCGTGATCGACCGTTTCCGCTCGCTGCCGATGGTCAACGGCGCGGTCCTGGTGGGCCGTTCGGCCGCCGACATGCTCCAGTCGGCGCTGGGCCTGACGATCCTCGTCGGCGTCGGGTTCGCGCTGGGCTGGCGCGTGCACTGCACGCCGGCCGAATTCCTGGGCGCCATGGGCCTGTTGCTGCTCTTCCGGTTCGCCATGCTGTGGATCGGCATCCAACTGGCCCTGGTCGCGGGCAAACCCGAGATGGTCCAGGCCGTGCAGATCCTGGTCTGGCCGGTCGGCTTCCTGTCCAACGCGTTCGCCGACCCGGCCTCGATGCCCGGCTGGCTCGGCACGGTCGTCGAGTGGAACCCGATGTCCCAGACCGCGACGGCCGTACGGGACCTGCTGGGCGGCCCCGGCGGGGAGCCGGGGCACATCTGGGCTGCCGTCGTCTGGCCGCTCGGCCTGCTCGCGGTGTTCTTCCCGCTCGCGGTACGGAGGTTCGCGCGCCTCAGCCGATAGGGCTCTGCGGCGCGGGGCGCGCCGGACGAGTCGCGGCAAGGGCCCGGCGTACCGCCCGGGTGACGATCGGCGGCAGCAGGTCCAGGACGATCCGGCGGGAGCGCGAGCGGGGGCGGCGCGCCGGGCGAGCGGAGGTCGGGGCGGCGGTCGCCTGCTGCTCGGGCTCGGGCGCCGAGTAGTACCGGGAGTGCGGGAAGGGCGGCGGCTTGAGGTCCTTCTGGGCGCGGGTGCGGATCAGCCGGTGGCCCGCGGCCGGCTGGACGCTCAGCCCGCAGTCCGCCCGCTCCTTGAGCATCGCCAGCAGCTCCTCCTGGACCGGCTCCGGGTCGCCCCAGGTGCCGTACAGCTTCTGGGTGCTGAGGCAGATCGGGCGCAGTCCGCGGTTGAGCACGGCCTCCCAGGTGGCGACCGAGACGCCCGGGGTGTGCTCGGAGCGGAAGTCGTCGAGGACGACGATGCCGTCGGGCAGCAGCAGGTCGCGGGCCGCGCCGATGTCGTCGTGGACGTGCTCGTACAGGTGCGAGGCGTCGATGTGGACGAACCGGCAGGTCCCGGGGTCCACCTCCTTGCGGATCACGGAGGAGGGGGCCTCGATCACGTTGGGCAGGGTGTCGTGGAAGGCGAGGTAGTTCCGCTCGAACGCCTGCCGGGTGAGCGAGGCGTACGACTTCCTCGTCTCGGCCCGGTTGGCCCCGTCCGGCGCGTCGCCGCCGAAGAGGTCGCAGACGGTGAACTCCTCGCCGTCCCGCCGGTGGTGGCCGAGCAGGATCGCGCTCTTGCCCATGTAGGCGCCGAGTTCCAGCAGCCCGCCCCGGAAGCCCTGCGCCTCCTGCCGTTCCAGGAGCCAGGTGAACAGGATCTGGTCCAGGGGCGGAAACCAGCCGGGCACGTCTTTGAGCTCGCCCGGATTGCTGTCGGATACTTGTGCGTTGGCCATGAGGGGCATCTGCTCACTGATGACCGTATGAACTGACCGCCGTTCGAACGTCCGGTGAACAGCTGCCGTCCTTCGTCCGACAGGATCGAATCCGGTCTTAGTGGTGGAAACCGGTTGCCGCGGTCTTGTCCCTGGTCAGCGGGTGCGGCTGGCGGCGCAACTCCGGCAACAGCCGGGTCAGGTCCTCTACGAACATGTCGGCGAGGTCGACCGAGAAGCCGTTGCGGCACACCACCCGCAGCACGGACAGGTCCTCCCGGTTCGGCGGGAAGGTGTACGCGGGAACCAGCCAGCCGCTCTCGCGCAGCCGCCGGGACACGTCGAAGACGTCGTACGCCGTCACGTCCGGGCCCGTGGTGAAGGCGAAGACGGGCAGCTCGTCGCCCTGGGTGAGCAGCCGGAAGTCGCCCAGCGCCGCCACCCGGCCGGCCAGGTCACGCGCCACGTCCCGGGTGGTCTGCTGCACCGCCCGGAAGCCGTCCCGGCCCAGGCGCAGGAAGGTGTAGTACTGCGCGACCACCTGGGCGCCCGGGCGGGAGAAGTTGAGCGCGAAGGTGGGCATGTCGCCACCCAGGTAGTTGACGCGGAAGACCAGCTCCTCCGGGAGGGCGTCCTTGTCGCGCCACAGGGCCCAGCCGACGCCCGGGTAGACCAGCCCGTACTTGTGCCCCGAGGTGTTGATCGACGTCACGCGCGGGAGGCGGAAGTCCCAGACCAGGTCCTCGTCGAGGAAGGGCGCGACCATGGCGCCGGACGCGCCGTCGACGTGCACCGGGATGTCGAGTCCGGTGCGCTCCTGCAGGGCGTCCAGGGCCGCGCACAGCTCCGCGATCGGCTCGTAGGACCCGTCGAAGGTGGAGCCCAGGATGCCGACGACCCCGATGGTGTTCTCGTCGCACAGCTCGGCGGCGGCCTGCGGATCGAGGTGGTAGCGGTCGCCCTCCATGGGCACCTGGCGGGCCTCCACCTCCCAGAAGTTGCAGAACTTCTCCCAGCAGACCTGCACGTTGACACCCATGACCAGGTTGGGGCGGGCGTCCCGGGACGGGTAGCGGTCGGCGTTGCGCCGCATCCAGCGGCGCTTGAGGGCCATCCCGGCGAGCATGCACGCCTCGCTGGAACCGGTGGTCGAACAGCCCACGGCGGCGGCCGGATCCGGCGCGTTCCACAGCGCCGCCAGCATCGCCACGCAGCGCTTCTCCAGCTCGGCGGTGCGCGGGTACTCGTCCTTGTCGACCATGTTCTTGTCCCGGCACTCCGCCATCAGGATCCCCGCCTGGGGCTCCATCCAGGTGGTGACGAACGTGGCCAGATTCAGCCGGGAGTTGCCGTCCAGCATCAGCTCGTCGTGCACGAGCTGATACGCCGACGACGGTGACATCGGGGAGTCCGGCAGCCGGTGCTTCGGCGGCGCCTCGGTCATGCCGCCGACCGGATTCGCCTCCCCGAAGAAGGGGTTGACGGACAGCGGGCGTTCGTCGGGCTGCTCGGGACCTTTGTGCAACGCCATGGGCCTGCCTCCTGGGACGATCAACGGATATCGAACGGCTGTCAGCGCACCGGAGTTCCGTCCTCGCGCAACTGCATCTGCGGACGCCCGGTCACCAGCAGCCAGGCCGGCAGCGAGGCGATGCACAACAGGGCGAGCATCGCCCCCGAGGACGCCAGTACGGCGGCCGTGAACAGGCTCACCCAGCCCTGCCGGGTGACGGCCAGCAGCATGCCGAGCACGCCCGCGCAGACGCCGACGGCCGGATGGACCCCGGCGACCAGGGCGTGCGCGCACAGGCCGAAGGCGGTGCCGACGAACACCGCCGGGAAGATCCGCCCGCCCCGGAACCCGCTGGACGCGGCGACCACCAGCGCCGCCAGCTTCACCACCGTCATCACCGCGAACTCGCCGGCCGACCAGCCGTCCGGATCGCGGGCCAGCTCCGCGACCTCGTCAAGACCCTTGAAGAGCGTCAGATGCCCGCCCAGGGCCGCCAGCAGGCCCAGCACGAGCCCGCCCGCCGGAATGACCAGCATGGGGTGCCCGAGTCGCTGGAAGGCCCCGTGGACGTACGGGAAGGCGCGGACCGCGCACATGCCGAGCAGCGCGGCCAGCGAGGCGACCACGAGGGCGGCCAGCAGATCGCCCCAGCCGGGCCGGCCGAGCTCCGGCAGATGCAGGTCGAAGGTCGGATGGGCCACCAGGGTGGTGGTCAGGGCGCCGGCCGCCGCCGCGACCAGGGGCGGGAAGACGTTGTCCCACAGCGGCCCCTTGAGCGACCGCCCGGCCAGCGCCTCGGAGATCACCAGCGCCGCCGCGACCGGCGTGCCGAACAGCGCGCCGATCGTCGCCGCCTCCGCGAGCGCCGGCCACATCGCGCCCGGCATCCGGGGCACGAACCGGGTGCCCAGCCAGAACGCGAGCCCCACGTTGACGGCGATGATCGGGTTCTCGGGACCCAGACTCGGCCCGCCCGCGAGCATCAGCGCGGTCGCGAGGAGCAGCCCCGGGAGGACCGCGGGCGGCAGCACGCGCGCGTCGAGGCCCATGGTCGCCGGGTCGGGGCCCGCGTGCCCCGGCACCTTCCACACCACCAGGCCGACCGCCAGACCGGTCGCGGTGAGCATGACCAGCATCCACAGCACCGAGTACCGGCCCACGCCCAGCGCGTCCGGCAGGTTCCGCCACAGGACGTGCTGCAACCGCTCGGCCAGCGCGCTCACCCCGAGGAACAGCAGGCTCGCGACCACCCCCACGACCAGGGCGGGCAGGATCGACGGCAGCAGCACGCGCGCGGGGGTCGCCGGTCTCGCCCGGTCGGCGGGCGCCGTGAGCGCGGGGTCCTGGGCCACGCGCTCACGATAAGCGGACATATCGGACGCGACACCTGGAGGAAACCGGCACGGCGCGGGGCCGAGGAGAAACGGGCTTGCACCTCACGCGGCGTGAGGATCCAACGTGGAGCGCGTACCCAGAAGGGAGCGGACGAAGTGAGCTACTCCGTAGGACAGGTCGCGGGCTTCGCTGGCGTCACGGTGCGCACCCTGCACCACTACGACGACATCGGCCTGCTCGCCCCGAGCGAGCGCAGCCACGCGGGCCACCGGCGCTACAGCGACGCCGACCTCGACCGGCTGCAGCGGATCCTGTTCTACCGGGAGCTCGGCTTCCCGCTCGACGAGGTCGCGGCCCTGCTCGACGACCCGGAGGCGGACCCGCGCGCGCATCTGCGCCGCCAGCACGAGCTGCTGACCGCCCGGATCGAGAAGCTGCAGAAGATGGCCGAGGCCGTGGAGCACGCCATGGAGGCACGCAGAATGGGCATCAACCTCACGCCCGAGGAACGCTTCGAGGTCTTCGGCGACAAGGATCCCGACCAGTACGCCGAGGAGGCGGAGGCACGCTGGGGCGGCACCGAGGCCTACGCCGAGTCGCAGCGCCGGGCCGCCCGCTACACCAAGGACGACTGGAAACGCATGCAGGCCGAGGTCGACGCCTGGGGCGAGCGCTACGCCGCCCTGGTGACCGCCGGCGCACCCGCCACCGGCGAGGCCGCCATGGACCTCGCCGAGGAACACCGGCGGCACATCACCACATGGTTCTACGACTGCCCGTACGAGATGCACGTCTCGCTGGCCGCGATGTACATCTCCGACGAGCGCTTCAAGGCGTTCTACGACGCCATGGGGCCGGGTCTGGCCGAGCACCTCAGGGACGCGATCACGGCGAACGCGGCCCGGCACACCTCCTAGGGGGCGTGCCGGGCCCTGGTGGCCTGGTCCGGGCGTGCTACTCCCGGACCAGGACCACCGCCGTCCCGTACGCGCACACCTCCGTCCCGACGTCCGCCGCCTCGGTCACGTCGAAGCGGAACGCCAGTACCCCGTTGGCACCACGCGCGCGTGCCTGCTCGATGAGCCGGTCCATGGCCTGGTTGCGGGTCTCCACGAGCGTCTTGGTGAGCCCCTTGAGCTCGCCGCCGATCATCGACTTCAGCCCGGCGCCGATCTGGCTGCCGAGATGCCGTGAGCGCACGGTCAACCCGAAGACCTCCCCGATGACCTCCTGGACCCGGTGACCGGGTACGTCGTTCGTCGTCACGACCAGTACGTCGGCCTGCGGCCCCTGGCCGCCGCCGTATTCTTCGATGCCCATAGCCTCACAGCTTCGCCCCAGCGGGCGCACAGTGCACCCTGGAGTCACCCGTGGAACCTGGGGCGGACACCTTGCGTTGATAGCTTTGGGCGCCCGCAGCAGGACGCCGTACCTCCCTCCACCCCTCAGGAGCACCGGAACCGTGACGACGATCGCCCTCGGCCCGAGCTGGCTCGATCCGAACCATCTGCTGGACACGTTCGGCATCTGGGGCCTGCTCCTGATCGTCTTCGCGGAGTCGGGCCTGCTCATCGGGTTCTTCCTGCCGGGCGACTCGCTGCTGTTCACCGCCGGCCTGCTGATCACGTCGAACCAGCTGGACTTCCCCCTGTGGGGCGCCATCGCCCTGATCTGCGTCGCCGCGATCCTCGGCGACCAGGCGGGCTACATGTTCGGCAAGAAGGTCGGCCCCTCGCTCTTCAGCCGCCCCGACTCACGCCTGTTCAAGCAGGAGAACGTGGTCAAGGCGCACGAGTTCTTCGAGAAGTACGGCCCCAAGTCGCTGGTGTTGGCCCGCTTCGTGCCCATCGTGCGCACCTTCACGCCGATCATCGCGGGCGTCAGCGGTATGAAGTACCGCTCCTTCGTGATCTTCAACGTGATCGGCGGTGTCCTGTGGGGCGCCGGTGTCACCCTGCTCGGCTCCTGGCTCGGCAAGATCGACTTCGTGAAGAACAACATCGAGGCGATGCTGATCCTGATCGTCCTCATCTCGGTGGTCCCGATCATCATCGAGTTCATGCGGGCCCGCTCCAAGGCGAAGAAGAACCCCGCGCAGCCCGTGCCGGGACAGCAGCAGCCCCCCGTGATCGACGACGCGACCACTCAGCTGCGCCGCATCCCGTCGGCCGACCAGCCCTACCAGCAGCAGGCGCCGCAGCAGCCCAACCCGCCCCAGGGCCACTACGCCCAGCAGTACCCGCAGCAGCAGTACCCCCAGCAGCCCTATCCGCAGCAACAGCAGCAGTACGGCGGCCGCCCCGACGAGCAGTACCCGTACGGCAATCAGGGCCAGGGTCAGGGTCAGGGGCAGGGGCAGAACCAGGGCTACTAGGGCGGCCGGAGGGGCTAGAAACCCCTCGTCCGCTTGGCGGCCCGGCGCTTCTCCGGGGACCCGATCCGCAGGAACATCCGGGAGATCTCCGAGCCGAGGTTGACCCCGATGGCGATGGCCATGGCCAGTGACGCGGCCGTGGCCAGGGACACCAGCCCCTTGTCGACGTCGTTCTGGGCGATCGACAGCAGCCCGAAGTAGGTGGCGGAACCGGGCAGCAGGGGCCCGATCGCCGCCGTCGTGTACGGCAGCGCCGAGGCGAACCGGTAGCGCGCCAGCAACTGCCCGAAGAGGCCGACGAGTCCGGCCGCCACCGCCGTGGACGCGACCGGCGACAGCTCGCCCGGGTAGCGCAGCGCGCCGTACACCGACCACGCCACCCCGCCGTTGAGGGTCACCCACAGCACGGTGGACCGTTCCTGCTGGAGCAGCACCGCGAAGGTCAGCGACAGCAGCATCGACGCGCCGATCTGCCACCAGGGCCGCTCGGCGATCTGCAGAGCCGCGTCCGGGTTGAGCTTGGCGCCCAGGTTGACGCCGAAGTACAGGACGACCAGCACTCCGGCGACGATCCCCACGAAGAGGTACATCACCTCAAGGAGCCGCGCCGAGGCGGTGATGTAGAACCCGGTCAGCCCGTCCTGCACGCCCGCCACGAGGGCCCGTCCCGGCAGCAGCGCGAACAGCCCACCGGTGATGACCGCGGAGGCCTTCACGTCGACGTGAGCGACCGTCAGGGCGACCCCTATGGCCGCCGGAGGCATCGCGGCGACCGTGAACTGGTAGAACTCCGGCAGCCCGCGCCCCGCGCACAGCCACGCCAGCCGGTCACCGAGCATCGCGCCCAGCGCCGCCGCCACGAACACGAGCACGTCACCGCCGACCAGCACCGAGGCGGCCCCCGCGAGCAGCCCACTGGCCGCGGTCAGCGTCCAGGTGGTGTACGGGTGCCGGTTGCGGCGCATCTCCGCCAGGCGCCGGTAGGCGTCCTCCAGGGAGATCTCGGTCTCCGGGTCGCTGAGGTCGTCCACCAGCCGGAAGACGGCCGCGAGCCGGGTGTAGTCGGTGACCCGGCGGCGCACCGTGCGTGACGCCGTCACCGGGTCGTCCACCAGGGACGGCTGGTACGAGATCGACAGCAGCGTGAAGGTGACGTTCGGTTCGCAGCGGTCGAGGCCGTAGGACCGGCAGACCGCGAACATCGCGGCCTCCACGTCCTCGGCGCCCTCGCCGCCCGCGAGCAGCAACTCGCCGATACGCAGGGTCAGATCGAGCACGCGCGGGACTGCGGGGCCGCTGTCGTCCGGCTTCTGGGCCGGCTCCGGCGCGGGCCGCTCGGTCACCGGCAGCCGCAGGATCGTACGCATCCGGTCCTGCCAGGGCGCGTCCTTGGTCAGGCTGACCACGGGGATGCCGGTCGCCGGGGTGAACGCCGCATGGGCGTCCTTGGCGCTGTAGCCGCGCGGATCGTCGAACGCCGACCCCTCCGCGTCGGGCACGGGCGCGTGCGTCACGTCGAGCCCCGCCGGGACGGCGAACTCCGACGTGGTCTCCGACTCGCCGTCCGTCACCTCGACCCCGGCCGGCGGCGTGAACGCCATCCTGGCCTCGTCCGACTGCGGCTTGCGGTCCTCCGCGTCCGTCACGTCCGTACCACTCCCTGTACGACACCTCCTGCGGCCCTCAGTATGCGCACAGGCACACGAACAGGCCGCACGCGCACGCGTACGGCCTGTTCACGGGGCTTGCCGGGGTCAGTGACCGCCGGACTCCTTGAAGCGCTTGTAGGACCGCTCGATCTCGATCTCGGCGTCCACGCGGCCCACCCAGTTGGCGCCCTCGACGGACTTGCCGGGCTCCAGGTCCTTGTAGACCTCGAAGAAGTGCTGGATCTCCAGGCGGTCGAACTCGGAGACGTGGTGGATGTCCCGCAGGTGCTCCACGCGCGGGTCCGTCGCCGGTACGCACAGCAGCTTGTCGTCGCCGCCGGCCTCGTCGGTCATCCGGAACATGCCGATCGCGCGGCACTTGATGAGGCAGCCCGGGAAGGTCGGCTCGTCAAGGATGACGAGTGCGTCCAGCGGGTCGCCGTCCTCGCCGAGGGTGTTCTCGACGAATCCGTAGTCGGTCGGGTAGGCGGTCGAGGTGAAGAGGCGACGGTCCAGGCGGATCCGACCGGTCTCGTGGTCCACCTCGTACTTGTTCCGCGAACCCTTCGGGATCTCGATCGTGACGTCGAACTCCACCGGTGGCTCCTCCATGATCAACACATAGTTCTGGTGGTTAAGTGTCCCTCACGCACGGGAGTGATCGCGAAAGGGGCTGGTGTTCGTGCCTGAGCTGAGGCCGTGGCGGGCCGCGAGACCGCATGCGGTGCGGTTCGTGAACGCCGTACGACCAGGTCTGGCACGGGCCGCGGGCGCCGTACGACCACATCTCGAACGGGCCGCGGACGCCGTGCGACCGCGGCTCGTGAAAGCCGTGGCCGCCGCGAAACCGCAGCTCGCGCGGATCACCAGGCCGAAGCCCGGCGGGCTGTGGCGCTACACCGCGGGCGCGACCGGCGCCGGTGTGGCACTGGCCGTCCTGGTGGTGGTCACCGCAGGTCCCTGGGACTCCACCGGTCAGCGTACGGCCGAGCGGGACCGGGCAGCCGCCCTGGACGGCACGGGTGGCGCAGATCACGATGGCCATTCTGGGGCATCCGGTACGGCCGATTCGGCGCCGGATCCCGCCCCGAGCGCCGCGTCCGTCCTGCGGGGCCTCGGCCGCGCCGCGAACACCGTGAAGTCGGACCCGACCGGAAAGGCGCTGGCCGACGTCCTGGGGCCCCTGCTGGCCGACCCGGCGCTCGGCGCCCGGCGCACCGCCGCGGTCGTCGACGTGACCGACGGCAAGCGCCTCTACGGGACCGGCGCCGACGACGCCCTCACGCCCGCGTCCACCACGAAGATCGCCACCGCGGTCGCCGCGCTGTCCGCGATGGGCGCCGACCACCGCCTCACCACCCGTACCGCCCTGGAGCCCGACACCGGGGAACTAGTCCTGGTCGGCGGCGGCGACCCCACCCTGACCGCCCGCAAGGACGCCGAGGGCTGGGCGAGCCTGCGCACCCTGGCCGACCGGACGGCCGCCGCCCTGAAGAAGCGCGGCATCAAGGACGTCACGCTCTCCTACGACACCACCCTGTTCGCCGGTTCCGAACTTCACCCCATCGGGGTCGACGGCAACCTCGCCCTCGTCACCGCCCTGATGGCCGACGAGGCCCGCCCGAACGACTCGACGAGCGGTCCCGTCACCCGGAACACGGACCCGGCGGCGGACGCGGCCCACAGGTTCGCCGGCTTCCTGGCGGAGCACGGCATCAAGACGACGTCCCCCGGTCCCTCGAAAGCGACCTCCCGCGCGCAGGCGCTCGCCGCGGTCTCCTCGCCGCCGCTGTCGACGATCGTCGAGCGGATGCTGACCAACAGCGACAACGACATCGCGGAGGCCCTGGCCCGCCAGACGGCCGTGGCGACCGGCAAGCGCGCCGACTTCGACGGCGGCGCCGCGGCGATCGCGGGCGTCCTGAAGAAACTCCGACTCCCGCTCAAGGGCGCCCGGTTCAACGACGGCAGCGGCCTCGACCGCGCCGACCGCCTCACCGCGGACCTCCTGACCGCCCTCCTCGTCAAGGCCGGCGACCCCGCCCACCCGGAGCTCCGGTCCGTCCTCACGGGCCTCCCCGTGGCGGGCTTCACCGGCACGCTCACCACCCGCTACGCCGACGGCGCCGCAGGAGTCGTAAGAGCAAAGACAGGCACCCTCACGGGGGTGACCACCCTGGCGGGCACGGTCGTGGACCAGGACGGCCACCTGTTGGCCTTCGCCTTCCTCACCTCCGACACCCCGAGCACGTCCGCGGCCCAAGCGGCCCTGGACCGAACGGCGACGGCACTGGCGGCGTGCGGTTGCCGTTGACCGCTCGGTGACCGTTGCGCCGGGTGCGGCTCAGACCCGCCTGAAGCTCACCAACCCCCACGGCCTGCCCCAAGTGGGAACGCTCACGTACCGTTGACGCATGACGAGCATCGGTGGTGCAGAGATGGTCGACTGGAATCTCGCGGTGGCGACCGCGACGCGGCTCGCGCGGCCGGGCCCCGAGGTGAGCCGTGACGAGGCCCGGGATGTCGTGGCGGAGTTGCGGCGGCACGCGAAGGCCTCCGAGGAACACGTCCGCGGATTTACCCGGATGGGCTCGGAGGACATCCACGACACCCCCATCCTCGTCGTCGACCGACCGGGCTGGGTCCGGGCGAACGTCGCCGGCTTCCGGGAGATCCTCAAGCCCCTCCTCGACAAGATGCAGGAACGGCGCGGCAACACCCCGGGCGGCGCGGTCCTCGGCGCGGTCGGCGGCAAGGTCACCGGCGTCGAACTGGGCATGCTGCTGTCCTTCATGTCCTCCCGGGTGCTGGGTCAGTACGAGACCTTCGCCCCGGCCACCCGCGAACTCCCCGCAGGCGAGCACGGCGGCGGGCGACTGCTCCTGGTCGCCCCGAACATCGTCCACGTGGAGCGCGAACTCGACGTACAGCCCCACGACTTCCGTCTCTGGGTCTGCCTGCACGAGGAGACGCACCGCACCCAGTTCAGCGCGGTGCCCTGGCTGCGCGACCACCTGGAGGGCGAGATCCAGTCGTTCCTGGGGGAGACCGACGTCGACCCCATGACCGTCCTGGAGCGCATCCGGGAAGCCGCCCAGTCCCTCGCGGGCGGTCGCCCCGAGGCCGAGGAGGACGACGGCGGACGCTCCTTCGTCGAGATCGTGCAGACCCCGGCCCAGCGCGAGATCCTCGCCCGGCTCACCGCCGTGATGTCCCTCCTGGAGGGTCACGCCGACTTCGTGATGGACGGTGTCGGCCCGGCCGTCGTGCCGTCGGTCGCCGAGATCCGCGAGAAGTTCCAGCAGCGCCGGGCCAAGGGCGCCTCCCGCCTCGACATGGCGCTGCGCAAGCTGCTCGGCCTGGACGCCAAGCTCAGGCAGTACCGGGACGGCGAACGCTTCGTACGGGCCGTCGTCGACGAGGTCGGCATGGACGGCTTCAACCGCGTGTGGACCTCCCCGAACACCCTGCCGACCCGGACGGAGATCGCCAAACCGGCGGACTGGGTCGCGCGGGTGCATCGCAAGACCGAGTCGTGAAGGACGTAGAAGGGTCGTGAAACGAATCCGGCCGTCGGCAGGCGAACGCCCCTTCAATCACCCGTCCGAGGGACCGTGAGCCGTGGGTAGGCGTGCAATGCTCGGGGAACGGCCCGGTTCTGTCACCATCTACACACTCTGAGTGACCGAACACGGGCTCACTCCCCCGAAAACTTCATGAAGGGAACCGGACATGGGTCCCCATCCTGCGGTCGCGGCGATACGCCTGGCGGTCCGCCGCGCCCTCCACGACATCCTCAATGAACACCAGGCCTCCGGGCCCACCGCGCACGAGCGCCCGCCCTCCCCGCTCGTGCTCGTCGCATGCTCCGGCGGCGCCGACTCCATGGCCCTCGCCTCCGCCCTCGCCTTCGAGGCCCCCAAGCTCGGCATCCGCGCCGGCGGGGTCACCGTCGACCACGGCCTGCAGGACGGATCCGATCTGCGCGCCGACGAAGTCGTCCTGCGCCTGCGCGAGTTGGGCCTGGACCCGGCCGAGTCCATCGCCGTCACCGTCGGACGCGAGGGCGGCCCGGAAGCCGCCGCCCGCGACGCCCGCTACGCCGCCCTGGACGCCTGCGCCGCCCGCCACGGCGCCACCGCCGTCCTCCTCGGCCACACCCGCGACGACCAGGCCGAAACCGTCCTGCTCGGCCTCGCCCGCGGCTCCGGCACCCGCTCCCTGTCCGGAATGGCCGCGGTCTCGGGGGCCGACGGCCGTTACCGGCGCCCCTTCCTCCAGCTCGACCGGCAGACCGCCCGCAAGGCCTGCATGGTCCAGTCCCTGCCCGTCTGGGACGACCCGCACAACGCCGACCCGGCGTACACGAGGTCCCGGCTGCGCCACGAGGGCCTGCCCGCCCTGGAGAAGGCGCTGGGCAAAGGAGTCGTCGAGGCGCTCGCCCGTACGGCCCAGCTCTCCCGCGACGACGCCGACGCCCTCGACGCCTGGGCCAGCCAGGCCGAGACCGCCGTACGCGACGCCACGGGCCTCCTGGAGTGCGCCAAGCTCTACGCCCTGCCGCCCGCCGTGCGCCGCCGCATCCTGCGCCGGGCCGCCATCGAGGCCGGTGCGCCCGCCGGTTCGCTGTTCGCCCGCCACATCGAGGAACTCGACCGGCTGATCACCGGCTGGCGCGGCCAGGGAGCCATCAATCTCCCGGGCAAGGTCGTCGCCCAGCGCCAGGGTGGCAGACTGGTGATTCGGCAAGGCTGAATCTCACCTCTCCCGGGGGCACCCCGAACTCACCGAGTTCGCAGGTTCTCCCCCGGGGAGGCATCGAGCGGCCGGTAGGACGACCGAAAGTGATGCGGGTGGACGCGAACGACATGGGTGCCGACCTCGAGAAGGTACTCATCACCAAAGAAGAGATCGACGCGAAACTGGTCGAACTGGCCGCGAAGATCGACGCGGAGTACGCGGGCAAGGATCTGCTGATCGTCGGCGTCCTCAAGGGCGCGGTGATGGTCATGGCCGATCTCGCCCGGGCGCTGTCCACCCCCGTCACCATGGACTGGATGGCGGTGTCCTCGTACGGAGCGGGCACCCAGTCCTCCGGTGTGGTGCGGATCCTCAAGGACCTCGACACCGACATCAAGGGCAAGCACGTCCTGATCGTCGAGGACATCATCGACTCCGGCCTGACCCTGTCCTGGCTGCTGTCGAACCTCGGCTCGCGCGAGCCGGAGTCCCTCAAGGTGTGCACCCTGCTGCGCAAGCCGGACGCCGCCAAGGTCGCCATCGAGGTCGAGTGGGTCGGCTTCGACATCCCGAACGAGTTCGTGGTGGGCTACGGCCTCGACTACGCCGAGAAGTACCGCAACCTCCCGTTCGTCGGTACGCTCGCGCCCCACGTCTACGGCGGCTGACACCGTGCCCGATGCGGCGGCTGAGCCGTACGGGCCAGTCCTGTAGGACGATCGGGAACCCCGGCGGGTTGCGCGCCGTTGGAGCATGCAGACGGGTTCGTCAGACCTCCCGTGCAGTTGCGGGCGGCGATGCTGGGGTACCGTCAGAAGAACTGTCTTATCAAACTCACTATGGCAGGAGGGACGGGGCGACTTCGCTCCGTATGGATGGACGTGAAGCGATACTTCCGTGGGCCGGTCATGTGGATCGTGCTGGCCGTCCTTGCCGTGGTCGTGTTGATGCAGGTCGTCGGCTCGTCCGGCGGCTACAAGACGGTGGACACCGGCCAGGTCGTCCAGGCGATCAATGACAACAAGGTCGAACAAGCCAAGCTGACCACCGGCGACGAGCAGACCATCAAGGTCCAGCTCAAGGACGGCGAAAAGGTCGACGGCAGCTCGAAGATCCAGGCGAGCTACATCGGCGACCAGGGCGTGAACCTCGCCAATACGCTGCAGACCAAGTACCAGGACAAGCAGATCCCGGACGGCTACACCGTTTCGCCGTCCAAGCAGAACCCCTTCCTCGGGATCCTGCTCTCCCTGCTCCCCTTCGTCCTCATCGTGGTCGTCTTCCTGTTCCTGATGAATCAGATGCAGGGTGGCGGCTCCAGGGTCATGAACTTCGGCAAGTCCAAGGCGAAGCTCATCACCAAGGACACCCCGAAGACGACCTTCTCGGACGTCGCGGGCTGTGACGAGGCCGTCGAGGAGCTCCAGGAGATCAAGGAGTTCCTCCAGGAGCCGGCGAAGTTCCAGGCCGTCGGCGCCAAGATCCCCAAGGGCGTTCTCCTCTACGGCCGTCCCGGCACCGGCAAGACGCTCCTCGCGCGTGCCGTCGCCGGCGAGGCCGGGGTGCCCTTCTACTCGATCTCCGGTTCCGACTTCGTCGAGATGTTCGTCGGTGTCGGTGCCTCCCGGGTCCGTGACCTCTTCGAGCAGGCCAAGGCGAACGCTCCGGCGATCGTCTTCGTCGACGAGATCGACGCGGTCGGCCGCCATCGCGGCGCCGGCCTCGGCGGCGGTCACGACGAGCGCGAGCAGACGCTGAACCAGCTGCTCGTGGAGATGGACGGCTTCGACGTCAAGGGCGGCGTGATCCTCATCGCCGCGACGAACCGGCCCGACATCCTCGACCCGGCGCTGCTGCGCCCCGGTCGCTTCGACCGCCAGATCGCGGTCGACCCGCCGGACCTGCTGGGCCGTCTGGAGATCCTCAAGGTCCACCAGAAGGGCAAGCCGGTCGCCCCGGACGTCGACCTCTCGGCCGTCGCCCGTCGCACCCCCGGCTTCACCGGCGCGGACCTGAGCAACGTCCTCAACGAGGCCGCGCTGCTCACCGCCCGCAGCGACAAGAAGCTGATCGACAACGCCGCACTGGACGAGGCCATCGACCGTGTGGTGGCAGGCCCGCAGAAGCGGACCCGGATCATGTCGGACAAGGAGAAGAAGATCACCGCGTACCACGAGGGCGGACACGCCCTGGTCGCGGCGGCTTCCCCGAACTCCGACCCGGTCCACAAGATCACCATCCTGTCGCGTGGCCGGGCCCTCGGTTACACGATGGTCCTGCCGGACGAGGACAAGTACTCCACGACCCGCAACGAGATGCTGGACCAGCTGGCCTACATGCTGGGCGGCCGTGCGGCCGAGGAGCTCGTCTTCCACGACCCGACCACCGGCGCCGCGAACGACATCGAGAAGGCCACGGCCACCGCCCGCGCGATGGTCACCCAGTACGGCATGACCGAGCGTCTGGGTGCGATCAAGTTCGGCGGCGACAACACCGAGCCCTTCCTCGGACGTGAGATGGCTCACCAGCGCGACTACTCGGAAGAGGTCGCCGCCCTGGTGGACGAGGAGGTCAAGAAGCTCATCGAGAACGCGCACAACGAGGCCTGGGAGATCCTGGTCGAGAACCGCGACGTCCTCGACAACCTCGTCCTGCAGCTTCTCGAGCGGGAGACGCTGGGCAAGGAGGAGATCGCCGAGGTCTTCGCCACCATCGTCAAGCGCCCGCCGCGGCCCGCCTGGACAGGCTCCTCGCGCCGTACGCCGTCCACCCGTCCGCCGGTGCTCTCCCCCAAGGAGCTCGCACTGACGAACGGCGCCAACGGCTCGACGCCGGCGATCACCACCGCCAAGGCGACGGCGGCGGAGCACGCCCCGGTGACCGAGACGGCCCCGGAGGAACGCCCCGAGAGCTGACCCAGGCTCCCGTCGGCCCCACCGGCCCGGAATGGATGCCGTGCCCCTCAGGTCCTAGCCTGAGGGGCACGGCATTTTTCGCATGTATGCACAGAGGCGCGTAACCCACACGCGTGACCCGCACAGGAACGAGGCACAGGATGACCGACCCCGTGACGCTGGACGGCGAGGGCACGATCGGCGAGTTCGACGAGAAGCGCGCCGAGGCCGCCGTTCGCGAGCTCCTGATCGCGGTCGGCGAGGATCCTGACCGGGAGGGGCTCAAGGAGACGCCGGGGCGGGTGGCCCGGGCCTACCGGGAGCTGCTGGCGGGGCTCTGGCAGGAGCCCGAGGACGTGCTGACGACCACGTTCGATCTGGGGCACGACGAGATGGTCCTGGTGAAGGACATCGAGATCGTCAGCTTCTGCGAGCATCACCTGCTGCCGTTCCACGGCGTGGCCCACGTGGGCTACATCCCGGCGGAGACCGGCAAGATCACGGGCCTGTCGAAGCTGGCCCGGCTCGTCGAGGTGTTCGCCCGCCGCCCGCAGGTGCAGGAACGACTCACCACGCAGATCGCTGACTCCCTCATGCGCATTCTGGAGGCCCGGGGCGCGATCGTCGTCATCGAGGCCGAGCACATGTGCATGTCCGTGAGAGGTGTCCGCAAGCCGGGCGCCAAGACCACGACGTCGGCGGTGCGCGGTCAGCTCCGGGACGCGACGACCCGCGCCGAGGCGATGAGCCTGATACTGGCGCGCTGACCCGAGGCGGGCGTCAGGCTCGTCAGGCCGTGGACGTCGCCCCGTTGTTGTGTTCGTCGTCCTCCGGGAGCTTGCAGATGCGTTCCAGGAAGATGGCCGCCGCTATGACCGCGATGCCGGCGAGGACCGAGAAGCCGGCGTAGAAGGCCTGGTCGCGGCGGGCGGGGGTGTCCAGGAGCTCCAGGAGGAAGGCTCCCGTGCCGCCGTACATGCCGGAGACCAGGGCGGCCACCAGGGCGCTGGCCTGGCCGAAGACGACCGCGCGGGCCGCCATCAGGGGGTCGACGCCCTTGGCGTCGGGGCGGCGCTCGCGCTGGGCCTTGAGGCGGCCGCGGATCGAGAGCGCCGTGGCCATCAGGACGACGGCGATCAGGGCCAGCACGATGGGGGCGGCCAGGGGGACGCTGGGCAGGGTCCCGATCGAGTTCCAGAGGCGGGCACCCGCCCAGGACAGGACGCCCGCGACGACGAACACGCCCGCCAGCAACCTGATGCGCAGCTCTCTCACGGTGTCCCTTCAGCTCCCCCGGACCGATCCCGGACTGTGGTCGTCTTGACCTTAACGACTACTCGGGCAGGTGAAGTTCCAGGTCCTTGCGGGCGGCCACGCCGTCGAGGGTGACGGTGTCCAGGAGGGCCGCGACCGTGCCGCGGCCGGGCAGCTGCGCGTCCGGGTCGACGTCGTGCCAGGGGGCGAGGACGAAGGCCCGCTCGTGGGCGCGCGGGTGCGGGAGCGTGAGCTGCGGATCGTCGTCCACGACATCGGCGTAGGCGACGATGTCGACGTCGAGGGTGCGGGCGCCCCAGTGCTCGTCGCGGACGCGGTGGAAGGCCTCCTCGACGGCGTGGGCGCGCTCCAGGAGCGAGGACGGCGGCAGGGTCGTCTTCAGCAGCACGACCGCGTTGAAGTAGGCGGGCTGGCTGCCGGGCTCGACGCCCCAGGGCTCGGTCTCGTAGACGGGGGAGACGGCCTTGATGCGGACGCCGGGGGTGTCCTCCAGGGCGTCGATGGCGCCCTGGAGGGTCTCCAGGCGGTTGCCCAGGTTGGCGCCGAGGGAGATCACGGCGCGCTTGGGGTTGCTGAGGGTGACGTCGGCGGCGTCCACCTGCTGGACCACGGCGGCGGGCACCGGCTGGACGGTCGGGTCGCTGTGCCCCTGGGTGAAGGACGCGGTCATACTCGGCTCCGGGTGATGGTGACGGTCACGTCGTCGAAGGGGACCGTGATCGGCGCGTCCGGCTTGTGGACGCAGACTTCGACCTCCTGGACCCCGTCGTGCTTCAGACAGGTCTGGGCGATGCGTTCGGCGAGCGTCTCGACGAGGTTGACCGGCTCCCCCTGGACGTCGGCCACGACCTCTTCCGCCACGATGCCGTAGTGCACGGTCTTCGCCAGGTCGTCGTCGGCCGCGGCCGGTCGGGTGTCCAGGCCCAGGACGAGGTCCACGATGAAGGTCTGGCCCTCCTCGCGCTCCTTGGGGAACACCCCGTGGTGCCCGCGGGCCTTGAGGCCGCGCAGCGCGACACGATCCACGCGAATCACTCCTGCAGTCGTCGGTAACGGCCGGTCCGTGCCGTGTGCGGGCGGCACACCGGCCTCAAACGAATCTACCCGCGGGCACTGACAGCGCCGGTCCGCCGGGGTGCGGGCCGGTGCCGGGGCCAGGAGGTTTCCTCGCTCGTTCCCCCTGGGGGACCCGGCGGCTCACGGGTTGGTAGCCGCCCCTACCCACGGGTTCGTGATTCCAACCACTTGTTGGTCCCTGTGGGGCGCCTACCCACTCAGGAGGGTGTCTCCTCGTCCTCTTCCTCGTCGTTTTCGGTCAGAACCGGAGAGGCGTGGTGGGACCACATCTTCCAGCCCTCGGGGGTGCGCCGGAACACGTTCGTGGCGACCACGAGCTGGCCGACGAGCGGCCCGAGCTCCTCGCTGCCCTCGGGCGCGGGGCCGCCGCTGAGGATGTTCTCGGTGCAGGTGACCAGGGCGGTGTCGCCGGTGACGGAGACGTGCACGTCGGTGAGGAAGAACTGGATGTAGTCGGTGTTCGCCATGATCAGCGCGTACGACCGCAGGACCTCGCCGCGGCCGGTCAGCACCGGCCAGCCGGGGTGCACGCAGGAGACCACTCCGGCGTCGGCCGGGTCGTGGTACTCCTCGTCGATGCCCAGGTCGGACGGGGTGAGCCAGAGCGCGGACAGGTCCTCGAAGTCGCCGCGCTCCAGGGCCTCGTAGAAGGCGGTGTTGGCGGCTTCCACCTGCTCCACGTCGGTGTGGGGGGCGCTCACAGGGCTCCTTCCACGCCGTTTCGCGCGGCGCGCGCTCCTTCCACGGCGCGTGCCACCCGTACCGCGTCCGCCGTCGCGCGCACCTCGTGCACGCGGACCGCCCAGGCGCCGGAGTGCGCCGCGATCGCGGAGACGGCGGCCGTGGCCGCGTCGCGCTCGCGCGCGGGCGGCGGCGCGCCCTCCGGGCCGGCCAGGACGCGCCCGAGGAACCGCTTGCGGGAGGCGGCGACCAGTACGGGGTGGCCGAGACCGAGCAGGCGGTCGAGGTGGGCGAGGAGGACGAGGTCGTGTTCGGCGTCCTTGGAGAAGCCGAGGCCGGGGTCGACGACGATGCGGTCGGGGGCGACGCCGCCGGCCAAAACGGCCTCCACGCGTGCGTGCAGTTCGTCGACGACCTCGGTGACGACGTCGTCGTAGACCCCCTTGACGTTCTCGCCGGCCAGGAAGCCGCGCCAGTGCATGACGACGAAGGGGGCGCCGGCGGCGGCGACCACGGGGATCATCGCGGGGTCGGCGAGGCCGCCGCTGACGTCGTTGACGAGGACGGCGCCGGCGGCGAGGGCCTGCTCGGCGACGGAGGCGCGCATGGTGTCGACGGAGATGGTGACGCCCTCGGAGGCCAGGCCGCGCACGACGGGGATGATGCGCTTGAGTTCCTCGGCCTCGTCGACGCGGGCGGCGTGCGGGCGGGTGGACTCGCCGCCGACGTCGACCAGGTCGGCACCCTCGCTGACGAGGTCGAGACCGTGCTTGACGGCGGCCGTGGTGTCGAAGAAGCGGCCGCCGTCGGAGAAGGAGTCGGGGGTCACGTTCACGACTCCCATGACCGCGCAGCGGTCCCATTCCGGTAGGCCCGCGACGCGCCCGCGTCCGCTCTGCTTGCTCATGCGTTCAGCGTAGGCCCAGGACAGGGCACGCAGGACGCCGCGGCCCGGGCGGAGGCCCTCAGGGCTGGAGGGGGGCTTCCGCCCGGGCCTGTCCCGGGGTGTCACACGGGGTCCGCGGGCCGCTGGGACGGCATCGGGACGCGTCCCGGGGTGTCACGCGGGGTCCTCGGGCCGCTGCGACGGCATCGGGACGCGTCCCTAGGCCGCTCTGACGTCTCTTTCGGTCACCGCGTGGGCACACACGCGTGCGGGCGTCCGACGGCGGCGCAGGAATCGTGGCAGCGGCAGCGCGAGGTTGACGAAGCCCTCCGCCTGCATGGCGGCGAAGCCGATCCGGGGCAGGTCCGCGGAGGCGCGGTAGACGACGAAGCGCGGCTCCCAGCGGGGCCGGAACTTGGCGTTGAACTTGTACAGGGACTCGATCTGGAACCAGCGGGAGAGGAACACCAGCAGCCCGCGCCAGGCGCGCAGCACCGGACCCGCGCCGATCTTCTCGCCCCGCGCGAGCGCCGCGCGGAACATCGCGAAGTTGAGGGACACGCGCGTGATGCCGAGTTTCGGTGCCGCCTCCAGGGAGGCGACGATGAGCAGTTCGTTCATGCCGGGGTCGGCCGTGCGGTCGCGGCGCATCAGGTCCAGGGAGACGCCGTCGGTGCCCCAGGGGACGAAGTGCAGGATCGCCTTCAAGTCGCCGTAGGGGCCCGGGTGTTCGTCGCTCTTGTGGGCGGTGGCGATCAGGCAGTCGCCGTCAGAGGGGTCGCCGACGCGGCCGAGGGCCATGGAGAAGCCGCGTTCGGTGTCGGTGCCGCGCCAGTCCTCGGCGGCCTGCCGGATCCGCTCCAGCTCGGCCTCGCCGACGTCACGGACTCGTCGTACCCGGGTCTCGTACCCGGCGCGCTCGATGCGTTTGACCATCTGTCGCACGTTGCGCATCGCGCGGCCGGCCAGGGAGAAATCCGCGACGTCCACCACCGCCTCGTCGCCCAGTTCGAGGGCGTCCAGGCCGGTCTCGCGGGTCCACACCTCGCCGCCGGTCTCCGAGCAGCCCATGACGGCCGGGGTCCAGGAGTGCGCCCTGGCCTCGTCCATGAACCGCTCGATGGCACCCGGCCAGGCCTCGACGTCGCCGATGGGGTCGCCGCTGGCGAGCATCACGCCGGACACCACGCGGTAGGTCACCGCGGCCTTGCCGCTGGGGGAGAAGACGACGGCCTTGTCGCGGCGGAGCGCGAAGTGGCCCAGGGAGTCCCGGCCGCCGTGCTTGTCGAGCAGGACCCGCAGCTGCGCCTCGTCCGCCTCGGTCAGCCGCGCGGCCGGGTGTTCGGGCCGGAAGGCGAGGTAGATGGTGGTCACCGCGGTGAGCAGGCCGAGCGCGCCCAGCGAGAAGGCCACGGTCCAGGAGGTGCTGCCCTCGTAGTCGACCGGTCCCTCGAAGCCGAACAGGCCGTACAGGACGTGCGTGATGCGATCGGCCAGGCTCGGGTCGCCGAGCATGCGCCTGGGGTGGACGCTGACGATGACCAGCCCGAGGACGAGGGAACCGGCGCCCATGAGGACGAAGTTGGCCAGCGCGCGCCAGCGGCTGCGCGGGTCGGGCAGGGCCGCGAACTGGTCGCGGTGGCGCAGCAGCGGCGCGAGCAGCGCGAGCGAGATGACCACGCCGATGAGGGAGTGGCGGTACGTGAACTGCGCCACCGCGCCCGCCGGCAGCAGGGCCACCGCGGCCCGCCAGGCCCGGCGCTTGCGGCGCCTGAGGCCGTGCGCGAGCAGCAGCAACAGGACGCCGGTGCTGAGCGAGAGGGCCGCCGCGAACGGACCGAGCGCGCCGGGCAGCACCTCGGCGAGGGTGTGCATCCGGCTGTGCCGGAAGCGTGGGAAGACGCCCGCGGCGATGTCCAGAAGTCCTACGAGAGCGCAGGCTCTGGCGACCAGGACGGGGACGGCCTCGGGGCGCGGACCGTTCAGTACGCGCCGCGCGCCGCGTGTCCGGGTCGGAACCCCGCCCGACATTTCCTCATCTGTCCTGACAGACATCGCATCCCGTAGTTCTGCGAGAGAGCTTGGATCCGGGCCCGATTCGGGCATCCGGCGACATTGCGCCCTCTAGGACGGTGTCTCAGGGGGAGAGGTTCACTCTGCTCCTCAAAGCCGGTTCAAAGGCCCGGGAAAGTCCCGGACAAGCCCTCGCGAAGGAGTGGGGGACCAGGGAGAAAGCGCAGGCGGGAAGCATGTCATGGGACTGACGAGCAATCAGGTGCTGGTGGCGGCGATCGTGTTCGCCGTACTGCTGTTCGGCGGCACGGTGTGGCTGTGGCCGCGGCTGGCCCGGCGGAACTGGCGGGCCGTCAGCGGGCGTGTGGGGCTGCTCCTCGCCACCCAGCTGGCCCTCTTCGTGTGCGTCGCCCTCGCCGCCAACCAGGCCTTCGGGTTCTACGCCAGCTGGGCGGACCTGATGGGCCGTGAGAAGGGTCAGGGCGTGGTCGTCGACCACACGGCGCTCGGCGGCTCGGGCGGCCCCCTGGAGGTGGTCGACACGGCACGCGTGCGTGGCGCGGCCGGTTCGCGGCCGGAGGTGGCCGGACAGATCCAGCAGGTCGACATCGTCGGGCGTACGACCCATATCGCCACTCCCGCGTACGTCTATCTCCCGCCGGAGTACTTCCAGGCCCGCTATCGCGCGCGTACCTTTCCCGCAGCCGTCGTCCTGACCGGATATCCGGGCACCGCCAAGGCGCTCGTCGACAAGCTGCACTACCCGCGCACGGCTCAGGAACTCGCGAAGGACGGCCGTATGCAGCCGATGATCCTCGTGATGATGCGGCCGACGGTCGCGCCGCCCCGGGACACCGAGTGCGTGGACGTGCCCGGCGGGCCGCAGACCGAGACGTTCTTCGCGAAAGACCTTCCCGAGGCCGTGCTCGCGCACTACAGGGTGGGCGCGAAACCGGGCTCCTGGGGAATCATCGGCGACTCCACGGGCGGCTACTGCGCACTCAAGCTCGCGATGCACCACCCCGGTTCCTACGCGGCTGGGGCGGGCCTGTCGCCGTACTACAAGGCGCCGATCGACCCGACCACCGGCGATCTCTTCCAGGGCGACAAGCGGCTGCGCGACCGCGCGGACCTGTGGTGGTTCCTCAAGCACGAGCCCGCGCCCGACACTTCACTGCTCGTCACCAGCAGCCGGATCGGGGAATCCAACTACCGGGACACACGGAAGTTCATAGAGCGCGTACGCGAGACCAAGCTGACCCGGATCTCGTCGATCATCCTCGAAAGCGGCGGGCACAACTTCAACACCTGGCGACGGGAGATTCCGGCGACGCTCCAGTGGATCAGCGGGCGGCTGAGCGACCGCTGACAAGGGGCCGGGAGAGACGTCGGAGAGGGGCCGAAGAGGGGGCCGAGAGGGGCCGGAGAGGGAGCCGAGAGGCAGGTCGAGAGGCAGCTCGACAAGGGGCTCGGGCATTGTCGATCTTGGTGAATTCGGTGCATTGCAATTCCTGATGCCCTGTGAACGTTTCGGTATGGCTGTGTTTTTACGGGGCGGGGCACCAACGTTCGCCTACGCGCGGTAAGTTTCTGGCCATGCCACGTGGACGTCATCGCCATTCACCGCCCTTGCACAGGCTGCTGCCCCCGTCGGCGATAGCGGGCGTCTCGCTCGTCTGCGCCTTCGGGCCGTGGGTGTTCACACAATCGTCCGTGCTCCGCGTCATAGCCGCGTTCGCCGCGGCCACGGCGGTCGTCGGCGCGGCCGTCATGCGGCGCTGGGACGCCCAGGCGGGCAAACAGGTCGCCGACCTCACGCGCGCGCGTGCGAGCGACGACTGGCGGCACGAGGAGCGGATCGCCGAGCTGGAGACCGACCTCGACGAGTCGCGCGAGCTGCGCGCCAAGCTGGAGCAGCGGCTGCGGGGCAAGCGCGCGGAACTGGCGGGCCTGCGCAACGAGCACGCGGCCCTGCTGCGGCGGTACGCGACGGCCGAGACCGAGCGCGCGAGCGCCCTGGAGGGCCGCCGCCTGCTGGAGATAGAGGCCGCGGATCCGGAGCCCGAACCTGCCGACCCGGCCGTCGAGGACGCCGAGAACGTCGAGGCGGACACCGAGGCTGTGGCTGCCTCGGTGGACGCGGACGAGTCGGCGGACGCGGAGCTCGGCGAGGGCTTCGACGACGATGACGACTTCGACGACGATGACGACGAGAGGCCGGCGGCCACACCGGTGTTCTCGCCGGAGGGCTCGCACCTGTTCCTGCGGGCGAAGGCGGCGCTGAAGAAGTTCGACGGGGACGGCGAGAGTTCTCCCAAGGACGCCGATGTGGCGACGGCCGAGGACGACGACGAGAACGCGGCCGACGACGAGAACGAGGCCGACGAGAACGAGGTCGCAGAGGTCGCGGCCGAAGAGGTTGCCGAGTCCGAGGCGGGCGCGGAGGCCGGGGACGGCTCCCAGGACGACGACGCTCCCCAGGGCGACGCGGCCGACGCGGTGGCCGACGAGGACGACGAGTCTCCCAAGGACGACGGCTCCCCGAAGGACGACGGCCCCACCAAGGGGCGGCGCTCCGCGAAGCGCGAGCCGGTGAAGGCGAAGGCCGGTGCCGCCACCGCGGCGGTCGGACCGACCGCCGCCGCGCCCGAGGCCACCGCCGGTCCCGGTACGGAGGCCGCGGCGCAGGAGGACGAGGCGCAGGGGAAGCCCGAGGCGGTCGACGGGCACGAGCGCGCGACCGCCGCCACTTCGGCCGGGCTCGCCCCGTCCGCGCCCGTGCAGCAGCCGTCGGGTCACTTCGTCGCGCCGACCGCGGTGGCCGTGGTGCCCGCGGCGCCGGTGCGACGGCCGTCCGTCGAGGGCGGGTTCGACTTCTTCGGCACGAAGAGCGAGATGGCGCACGGCGCCCTGGACGTCGTGCAGAACGAGGACCTCGCCGACGTGGTCGGCCAGGAGGCGCTCGCCCTGCACAAGGCCGAGGCGGAGGCGGAGTTCAAGCCCGCCGACGAGCAGTCGCGCGGGGTCGGCCAGGTGATCGACCTGACGGCGCACGACGAGACGGAACACATCGACCTTCAGGGTCTGCGGACCATTCGGAGCGCGGTTTCCTGACGGACTGCGACCTGGTCCACGGACTGCGACATGGTCTCCGGCCCGGCCCCCGGCACGGTCCTCGTCACGAGGGCGGTGCCGGGGCTCCTGGAGAAGCTGTCCGACGCGCGCCGCAACGGCCACCCCGTGCTCGCCGTCG
>NZ_JBSFLV010000060.1:0-55915 GCF_053599215.1 Streptomyces sp. NPDC001002
GCCGCATATCAGCAACGCGAGCCCGCTCGGCACCTGGCGAAGTCTCACCAAGATTCGCCGCCCGCAACCCCGCCCCTTGCCGGCGAGGCCCCGGCAGGGCCACATCCCGGCGAGCCCCCCGCGGGGGGACCGCATCATTCCCCGCCGCATTACCCGACGCACCCGCGACAGCGATCTGCACGCCCTGATCCGCCAGCGCCTGCAACTCCGCCCCCGCCCGGTCGTCATGAGCCGGCGGCTCATCGGTCACCAACCGCGTGATCACATCCGTAGGCACCGTCTGGAACATCGTGTCCGAACCGAGCTTCGTATGATCGGCGAGGACGACGACCTCCGCCGCGGCCTGCACCAACGCCCGGTCGACGGACGCCGACAGCATGTTGGACGTGGAGAGCCCGCGCTCGGCGGTGAGCCCGCTCCCGGACAGAAAGGCCCGCGAGACCCGCAGCCCTTGCAGGGACTGCTCCGCACCGCTGCCCACGAGGGCGTAGTTGGAGCCACGCAGGGTGCCGCCGGTCATGACGACCTCGACCCGGTTGGCATGGGCCAACGCCTGGGCCACCAACAGGGAGTTGGTGACGACGGTCAGTCCGGGCACCCGGGCGAGCCGGCGTGCCAGTTCCTGCGTGGTGGTACCCGCTCCGACCACGATGGCCTCGCCCTCTTCGACGAAGCCCGCGGCGAGATCGGCGATGGCCGTCTTCTCGGCGGTCGCGAGATGTGATTTCTGCGGAAAGCCGGACTCCCGCGTGAACCCGCCCGGCAGTACCGCACCGCCATGCCGGCGGTCGAGGAGTCCTTCTGCCTCCAGTGCGCGCACGTCCCGCCGTACGGTCACTTCGGAGGTCTGGACGACGCGGGCGAGTTCACGGAGCGACACGGCCCCGTTCGCTCGCACCATTTCGAGGATCAATTGGCGACGTTCTGCAGCGAACACGAAACTGACAGTAACGCGGACGACCGTCTGCTTTCAGCAGTTTGCGCCGAATAGCAGAAGTTGTTCGCACACAAGCACGGGGAGTGGTATAAGGCCTACCCGCGCCGACTATGCCGTACGCATGCTCGACAACTCCCCGTGACCAGCGGGGAGTCCGTTTCGGCGGTCAGGCCTCGCCCGTCGCCTTCCGGGTGTGCAGCTGTCGGGCCACCTCGGCGATCGACCCCGAAAGGGACGGATAGACGGTGAACGCGTTCGCGATCTGTTCGACCGTCAGATTGTTGTCGACGGCGATCGAGATCGGATGGATCAGTTCCGAGGCGCGCGGGGAGACCACGACACCGCCGACCACGATGCCGGTGCCGGGGCGGCAGAAGAGCTTCACGAAGCCGTCCCGGATGCCCTGCATCTTCGCGCGCGGATTGCGCAGCAGCGGCAGCTTCACCGCGCGGGCGTCGATCTTGCCGGAGTCGACGTCGGCCTGGGAGTAGCCGACGGTGGCGATCTCGGGGTCGGTGAAGACGTTCGAGGAGACCGTCTTGAGGTTGAGGGGGGCCACCGCGTCGCCGAGGAAGTGGTACATGGCGATCCGGCCCTGCATGGCGGCCACGGAGGCGAGCGCGAAGATGCCGGTCACGTCACCGGCCGCGTACACACCCGGAGCGGTCGTGCGGGAGACCTTGTCGGTCCAGATGTGGCCCGACTCGCGCACCCGCACGCCGGCCTCCTCCAGACCGAGGCCCGCGCTGTTCGGGATGGCACCGACGGCCATCAGGCAGTGGGAGCCGGTGATGACGCGGCCGTCGGAGAGGGTGACCTCGACCCGGTCGCCGACCCGCTTGGCGGCGGCGGCGCGGGAGCGGGCCATGACGTTCATGCCGCGGCGGCGGAAGACGTCCTCCAGGACGGCGGCGGCGTCCGGGTCCTCGCCGGGCAGCACGCGGTCGCGGGAGGAGACGAGGGTGACCTTGGAGCCGAGGGCCTGGTAGGCGCCGGCGAACTCGGCGCCGGTGACGCCGGAGCCGACCACGATGAGTTCCTCGGGCAGCTCGGTGAGGTCGTAGACCTGCGTCCAGTTGAGGATGCGCTCGCCGTCGGGCAGGGCGTCGTCCAGCTCGCGCGGGTGGCCGCCGGTCGCGATGAGCACGGCGTCGGCGGTCAGGGTCTCCTCGGTGCCGTCGGCGGCGCTGACGACGACCTTGCGGGAGCCGTCGAGGGCCTGCATGCCCTCCAGGCGTCCGCGGCCGCGCATGACCCGGGCGCCGGCCCGGGTGACGGAGGCGGTGATGTCGTGCGACTGGGCGAGGGCGAGCCGCTTCACACGCCGGTTCACCTTGCCGAGGTCGACGCCGACCACCCGGGCCGCCTGCTCCAGCGGTGGCGTGTCGTCGGCGACGATGATGCCGAGCTCTTCGTACGAGGAGTCGAAGGTCGTCATCACCTCCGCCGTGGCGATGAGGGTCTTGGACGGCACGCAGTCGGTCAGCACCGACGCCCCGCCCAGACCGTCGCAGTCGACGACGGTCACCTCCGCGCCGAGCTGCGCCGCTACCAGGGCAGCTTCGTATCCGCCGGGTCCGCCACCGATGATCACGATCCGAGTCACGTACCCCATTGTCCCGCACGCTTCAAGGTGCCACCGCCCCGGGGCGACCCGAGGGGTCCGTGGGACCGGAGAGGGGCGTGTGTCGGCTGCCGTACCCTCGACGCATGTCGCTCTACGCCGCGTACGCCGGCAACCTCGACGCGCGGCTGATGACCCGCCGCGCCCCCCACTCGCCCATGCGCGCCACGGGCTGGCTGAACGGGTGGCGGCTGACCTTCGGGGGCGAGCACATGGGCTGGGAGGGCGCGCTCGCGACGCTGGTCGAGGACCCGCTGTGCCAGGTCTTCGTCGCGCTGTACGACATCGCGCCGCTGGACGAGGAGTCCATGGACCGGTGGGAGGGCGTCGGCCTCGGCATCTACCGCCGGATGCGGGTGCGGGTGCACACGCTGGAGGGCGAGGAGCCGTCGTGGGTGTACGTCCTCAACGGGTACGAGGGTGGCTTGCCGTCGGCCCGGTATCTCGGGGAGCTGGCGGACGCGGCGGAGTCGGCGGGGGCGCCGCACGACTATGTGATGGAGCTGCGGAAGCGGCCCTGCTGAACCGTGTGGTGGAGCCGCGCGGGCGGCCCTGCTGAACCATGTGGTGGAGCCGCGGAAGCGGCCCCGCTGAGAGCTTCCCACGCACATCCCGCTCACAGGTCTCGTTGGAAACGACAAGACAACGATCGCATTCCCGTGAGCTCTGTCATCTACGCGCGTAGGCCCAGACCGGCTACCCTCATCGCGTGAACGCATCTCTTCTTCCGGACGACATCCAGGGCGACCCCCATGCCGCCGCTGACGCCGCCGCCTCGCGCCTGCGCGAACTGACCGGCGCCGAGACCCACGACGTCGCCCTCGTGATGGGCTCGGGCTGGGCTCCGGCCGTGGACGCCCTCGGCACACCCGACGCCGAGTTCCAGGTCACCGAGCTGCCCGGCTTCCCGCCGCCGGCGGTGGAGGGACATGGCGGAACGATCCGCTCGTACCAGATCGGCGCGAAGCGGGCCCTGGTCTTCCTGGGCCGTACCCACTACTACGAGGGCCGGGGCGTCGCCGCCGTCGCGCACGGTGTGCGCACCGCGGTGGCCGCCGGCAGCAAGACGATCGTCCTCACCAACGGGTGTGGCGGTCTGCGGGAGGGGATGCGGCCGGGGCAGCCGGTGCTCATCAGCGACCACATCAATCTGACGGCGACCTCTCCGATCGTCGGCGCGAACTTCGTCGACCTCACCGATCTGTACTCGCCCCGTCTGCGGGCGCTGTGCAAGGAGATCGACCCGAGTCTGGAGGAGGGCGTGTACGCGCAGTTCCCCGGGCCGCACTACGAGACTCCGGCGGAGATTCGGATGGCTCGGGTGATCGGGGCGGATCTGGTGGGCATGTCGACGGTGCTGGAGGCTATCGCCGCGCGTGAGGCGGGGGCTGAGGTGCTGGGTATTTCCCTGGTGACGAACCTTGCCGCGGGGATGACTGGGGAGCCGCTGAACCACGAAGAGGTTCTTCAGGCGGGTCGGGACTCTGCTACGCGTATGGGGTCGCTGCTCACTCAGGTGCTCGGTCGGCTTTAGGCGCGTTGCCGGGGGCTGTGCCCCCGGACCCCCCTTCGGCCCCGAAAGGGCCTCGTCCTCAAACGCCGGACGGGCTGAAAGATACGGACCGGCGTCGAAGAAAGACCAGCTCGAAAGACCAGCCCCCGCACAGCAGTTGTCAACGAGAGGTTGAGCGACCGTGCACGACGATCTCATCGCCCGGGCCCAGGCCTGGCTCGCCGAGGACCCGGATCCGGAGACCCGCGACGAGCTGGGCAAGCTCATCGAGGCCGGGGATGTCGGTGAACTCGGGGAGCGGTTCAGCGGGACCCTCCAGTTCGGCACCGCGGGTCTGCGCGGTGAGCTGGGGGCCGGGCCCATGCGGATGAACCGGGCCGTCGTGATCCGGGCCGCCGCCGGGCTCGCCGCGTATCTCAAGGGGAAGGGCGAGACGGGCGGGCTGGTCGTCGTCGGGTACGACGCCCGGCACAAGTCCGCCGACTTCGCCCGGGACACCGCCGCCGTGATGACGGGCGCCGGGCTGCGGGCCGCCGTGCTGCCGAGGCCGTTGCCCACTCCCGTACTCGCCTACGCCATAAGGCACTTGGGCGCGGTCGCCGGGGTCGAGGTCACCGCCAGCCACAACCCGCCCCGCGACAACGGGTACAAGGTGTACCTCGGTGACGGTTCGCAGATCGTGCCGCCCGCGGATGCGGAGATCGCCGCCGAGATCGATGCCGTCGCGCGCCTGGACGATGTTCCGCGGCCCGACGGCGGCTGGGAGATCCTCGACGACTCCGTTCTCGACGCCTATCTCGCCCGTACCGATGCTGTCCTCGCGGCCGGGTCGCCGCGTAGCGCCCGTACCGTCTACACCGCCATGCACGGCGTCGGCAAGGACGTACTGATGGCCGCCTTCGCGCGGGCCGGGTTCCCGGAACCCGTGCTCGTCGCCGAACAGGCCGAGCCCGACCCGGACTTCCCGACCGTCTCCTTCCCCAACCCGGAGGAGCCCGGCGCCATGGACCTCGCCTTCGCGCGGGCCCGGGCCACCGATCCGGACCTGATCATCGCCAACGACCCCGACGCCGACCGCTGTGCCGTCGCCGTCAAGGAGAGCGGCGAGTGGCGGATGCTGCGCGGGGACGAGGTCGGCGCGCTGCTCGCCGCTCATCTCGTGCGGCGCGGGGCGCGCGGGACCTTCGCCGAGTCGATCGTGTCGTCGTCGCTGCTCGGCCGGATCGCCGAGAAGGCCGGGCTGCCGTACGAGGAGACCCTCACCGGGTTCAAGTGGATCGCCCGCGTGGACGGGCTCCGGTACGGCTATGAAGAGGCCCTCGGGTACTGCGTCGACCCCGACGGCGTGCGCGACAAGGACGGCATCACCGCCGCGCTCCTCGTCACCGAGCTGGCCTCGGAGTTGAAGGAGGAGGGGCGGACGCTGCTCGATCTCCTCGACGACCTCGCCGTCGAGCACGGGCTGCACGCCACCGACCAGTTGGCGGTGCGGGTCGAGGACCTGTCCGTGATCGCCGCTGCCATGCGGCGGCTGCGGGAGCGGCCCCCGACCGCGTTGGCGGGGCTCGCCGTCACCCGGTCCGAGGACCTGGACCGCGGAACCGACAAGCTGCCGCCCACCGACGGGCTGCGGTACACGCTGGAGGGGGCCCGGGTGATCGTCCGCCCGAGCGGCACCGAGCCGAAGCTGAAGTGCTACCTGGAGGTCGTCGTGCCGGTGGCCGCGCACGCGGATCTTCCGGCGGCACGGGCCACGGCGTCCGACCTGCTGGCGGCGATCAAGCGCGATCTCTCGGCCGCCGCCGGTATCTGAACCACCTTCGGTCTGCGGTCAGTTGGCCTTCCGCCTGACCGTGAAGCGGTCCACCTCCGCGCCCGTCGCCGCCAGCGCCCGTACCGTCAGGGTCGAGGTGCCGTGCCGGTGGGCGGGGGTGACGTCGACGCGGATGAAGGAGTAACCGGTGTACCGGACCCGCGACCAGTCGACGTTCTCGGTGACCTTGCCGCCCGAGCCGGTGTAGTACGTCGGCACCGGGCCGACCTCGTCCTCGTGGCCCTCGTAGCTGTCGGCCACGGGGAAGGCGTACACGCTCTCGCCGCCCGCGCCCGCCGTCACGTAGACGACACCGCCGCGCGCGGGCTCGTGCGTGCCGCCGATGGGCAGGGCGCGGACGGGCTTGTCCTGGACGACCGGGTCGGTGCGCTCGTAGATGTGGTTGTGGCCGTTGACCACGAGGTCCACCTGGTGCTTCTCGTAGAGCGGCACCCACTGCTCGCGCACCCCGCCCTCGGAGGCGTGCGAGGTGGTGGTGGAGTAGGCGCAGTGGTGGTGGAAGACGACGATGAAGTCGATGCCCGGCGTCTTGCGGAGCTGGCCCAGGCGTTTGTCGAGCCAGGCGGTCTGCTTGCCGTGGGTGTAGCCGATGTTGGCGGGGATCTCGTACGAGACGTCGTTGGCGTCCACCGAGACGACGGCGACATTGCCGTGGACGAAGGAGTAGACGCCCGGCGCGTTGTCGGGGTCGAAGCCGTTCTCCGGGAGGGTGAAGCGGGCCTCGTTGCCGCCGTAGCCGTTGGGTGAGTACCAGGCCTCCATGTCGTGGTTGCCGAACGCGACCATCCACGGCACGCGGCTGGACAGCGGCTCGATCTGGGCGAGGAACTGGTCCCACTGGCGGGCGTCGTAGCTGCTGGCGTCGGCGGGCAGGCCGTGGCCGGTCTCCTCGGCGTAGCAGATGTCCCCGGCGTGCAGGTGGAAGGCCGGGTTCTGTGCCTGCACCAGGGCGTTGAGGCCGATGGAGGTGTAGCTGGGGTTCTGGTCGCCGAACGCCGTGAAGGTGAAGGGGCGGGCGGTGCGCTCGGCGGGGGCGGTGGTGAAGGAGTAGACGGTGTGCGCGGCGCCGGGGTGGGCCGGGTCGAAGCCGTCGTGGCCGACGCCGTAGTAGTAGGTGGTGCCGGGGCGCAGGTTGTCCAGGGCCGCGTGGACGTAGTACTGGTCGATGTCGGCGCTCTTGCCGACGCCGGCCGGGGTGAACAGGTCGCGGATCTCGGCGTGGACGCGGTGGCCGAGGTCGAGGGGGCTCAGGCCGATCCGCAGGTAGGGATCGCGGACGGGGAGCGGGACCTGCCAGGAGACCCGCATCTGGGTGCGCGGGTCGGCGCCGTACGCGAGATGGCGGCCGAACGGCGCCACGAGCGCGCCGTCGACGGACTCGGTGGCCGGGCGGGTGATCAGGTCCGGGCTCGCGGCTCTGGCCGGGCCCGCGGCGGCAAGGCCCGCGCCCGTGGCCGCGGCGATCGCACTGGTGCGGAGCAGGCCGCGGCGGGACAGGGCGGTGCGGAGGTACGCGTGCCGCTCCGGCATGGTCAGTCTGTCGGCGAGTTCGGCGGGGATGCCCATGCGGGGCGTGTGCAGCGGAGAGTTCATGGGCGTGACGCTGGCAGCGGCCGGTGAATGGTGACTGGACTGAACCTCTGTATTGACCCATGTACGGGTCCGTAGCACCCCATCGGGTGATTTACCCGTGTCCGTTGACCTGGGGTCCGTGCCCGACCGGGGCGCGGCGGCAACGGTGTACGGCGAACGCACCGCCGAGTCAGCCCTGGAGCCACCGCCGTGTCCTCGACCGCCACCCGGGCGACACCCCGGGCGACCCCCTCACCCGCCGGCTCACCGAGGCCCGCTCCCCCGCCGGTGTGGCTCCGCGCGGCCCCCGCCCTCCTCGCCTATCTCGCCGTACGGCTCCTCGGTCTGCTGGTGCTCGGTCTCTGGGCGCACCGGCAGCACCACGGTGTGTGGCCGATCCTGGCGGTCCAGTGGGACGCCGACTGGTACCTCGGCATCGCCGACCACGGTTACGCACACGTGCTGGGCACCGCGCGGGACGCCAACAACCTGGCCTTCTTCCCGCTCTACCCGTATCTGATGAAGGCCGTCGTCGTCCTGACCCCGGGCTCCCGCGCCTCCACCGGTCTGGGCATCGCGGTGGTCGCCTCGATCGTCGCCGCCTGGGGCGTCTTCGCGGTGGGCGACCGGCTGCACGGGCGCCGGGTCGGGGTGCTGCTGACCGTGCTGTGGGCCGCGCTGCCGGTGGGCCTGGTGCAGTGGATGGGGTACACGGAGTCGCTGTTCACGGCGTTCGCGGCCTGGGCGCTGTACGCGGTGCTCACCGAACGCCCGCTGCTGGCCGGGGTGTTGGCCACGCTGGCCGGACTGACCCGCCCGACCGGCATCGCGGTGGCCGCCGCGGTCACCGTCTGGGCCCTGCTCGCGCTGCGCCGACGCCCCTTCGACCCGCGCCTGTTGGCGGCCGCCGTCCTGGCTCCGCTCGGCTGGTGCGGGTACGTCGGCTGGGTGGGGCTGCGCCTTGGCCGCTGGGACGGCTACTTCGCCGTGCAGCGGCTGTGGCACAACGAGGTGGACGGCGGGGTGCAGACCCTGCGCCGGATGCGCGAGTACCTGATGTACGACTCCACGCCCGAGCTGTTCTTCGTGCTGGTGTCCTGCGCGCTGATCGTGGCGGTGGTGCTGTACGCGCTGTCGGTGTGGGACCGGCAGCCGCTGCCGCTGCTCGTCTTCACCGGCGTGCTGCTGGTGATCGTGCTGTGCAGCGGGGGCGTCTACTTCCCGCGCGCCCGCTTCCTGCTGCCGGGCTTCCCGCTGCTGCTGCCGCTCGCCCTGCATCTGGCCCGCGCCTCGCGCCGGTACCGCGCGCTGGTCCTGACGGCGGCGGTGCTCGGCTCGGCGTACTGCGGGGCCTATATGGCCCTGGTGTGGCCCAGCGCGCCCTGATTAACGGGGAGTTGGGCTGTCGCATGCTCCCCGGACGCCTGCTCCGGTCCCACCCGCCCCATTCTGGAACGGCGGTACGGATGTGCTCCTCCCCCCTTGGAGACATCCGTGGCCGGGCAGCCCCGCCGCCCCCCTTTCACACAACAGGCGGGATGCCGTGCGCAGAGGGCACGGGGTTCAGTCACGCATCAGGTAACTGAACCCCGTGTCCGGCCCCACGCACGACTGCAGGGTGAGGTCGCCCCAGTAGAGCCCGGCGGCCGGGGCGCCCCGGCCCGGGGTGATGTAGTGGGCGTACACCCGGTAGGTCCAACTGCCGCGCGGGGAGCTGATCGTGACCCTGCTGCCGACGGGCAGCGTGGCGAAGCGGTCGAAGCCGCAGTAGTCGTGGCCGACGATGACGGCGGTGCGCAGTTCGTAGCCGTCCTCGGTGCCGAGCAGCGGGCCGGTCCACTGCACGGCCTCCTCGCAGGCGTCCACCTCCTCCTGGCCGCCTCTGATGACTCCCGCGGACCAGGTGCCGATGCGGATGCTGGTGCCCTTCGGGCGGCCGGTCGTGGCGAGCGGGGAGGGCGTCGGGGTCGGGGGGACTGCCTTGCTGCGGGCGGGAGTCGGCGCCGGCGCCGGGCGGGACAGGTCCGGGCCGCGGACCCGGCCGTCGGCGCTCGCGGAGGGCCGGGGGGTGCGGCGGACGGGCGGGGCGAGGGAGGCCGGGGCGGGCGGCTCGGTGGTGCCGTCGGTGGCGGGCGCGGACGTGGCCTGCGGCACCGAAGGGGTCGGTGCGCGGTCGGCGGTGTGCGTGGCCCGCGTCCCCGTTCCGCAGCCGGCGAGCAGGAGGGCCGCCGTGAGCGCGCCGGCGAGGGACCGGCCCGTGCGGTGCCGGCCCGTGCGGTGCCGTCCTGTCACCCGAACCGTCCGTTCACGTAGTCCGAAGTCCGCTCGTCCTGCGGGGAGTTGAACATCGCGTCGGTGGGGCCGTGCTCGACGATCACGCCGGGGGTGCCCTGCGAGGCGAGGAAGAAGGCGCAGCTGTCCGAGACGCGGGCGGCCTGCTGCATGTTGTGGGTGACGATGACGATGGTGACCTCCGACTTGAGCTCGGCGATGGTCTCCTCGATGCGCCGGGTCGAGGTCGGGTCGAGCGCCGAGCACGGTTCGTCCATCAACAGCACGCGCGGGCGTACCGCCAACGACCGTGCGATGCACAGGCGTTGCTGCTGGCCGCCGGAGAGGGCGCCGCCGGGCTGGCGGAGCCGGTCCCTGACCTCCTTCCACAGGCCCGCCTTGGTGAGGCACTCCTCGACCAGGTCGTCCTTGCCCTCGCGGGTGACCTTGATGGCGTTGAGCTTGAGGCCGGCCAGGACGTTGTCGTAGATCGACATGGCCGGGAAGGGGTTGGGCTTCTGGAAGACCATGCCGATCTGCCGGCGGGCGTGGGTGATGCGCCGGCCGCGGTCGTAGATGTCCTCGTCGTCGAGCAGCACGCGGCCGGCCAGCGAGGCCGTGCCGATCAGTTCGTGCATGCGGTTGAGGATGCGCAGGAAGGTCGACTTGCCGCAGCCGGAGGGGCCGATGAGCGCGGTGACCTCACGGGCCGGCATGGTCAGCGAGACCCGGTCGAGGACCTTGTGGTCGCCGAACCAGGCTGAGACGGCGTCGGCGCGCAGGGTCGCGGGCCCGCCGCCGGCGAGGGCGGTGTGGGTGGCTCTCGTGTCCACGACGGGCGGCTGGACGATCGTGTCGGTGAGGTCGGAGTTGTCGATGGTCGACATGGCGTGGGTGTCAACTTCCGTGCGGGGTCCGGTGGTTCAGAGCAGGTTGGGCAGCAGGGCCGTGATGGCCTGGGAGTCGGCGAGGCCGAGCGCGACGAGCACGGGGCCCGCGCAGATCCAGGTCTGCCAGCGGCCCCAGACGCGGAACGTGAACACGGCGAGCAGCGAGGCGATCAACAGGCCCTGCGTCCACAGGAAGACGCCGAGCCAGGCGCCGGGGTCGGTGCCCAGGGCCTGTTCGGAGTCCGCGATCCAGCCCGACCTGAGGTCACGCGGCGGGTTGGGCTGCACCGGCGTGATCAGCTCGGCGTCGACGCGGAGCACGCCGCTCGGTGTGTACGGCGCCCCGGTCGCGGTGATCAAGGTGAGCCGTCCCTGGCCGCCGGTGATCGGGGCGGGCAGCTCGTCGCCGGCCCGGCGGATGCCGGTGACCTCATAGACCGACTTGCCCTGTCCGGTGGTGAGTTCGACGCGGGTACCGACGGGCAGCTGGTGCAGGTCGTTGAAGGGACTGCCGTACGCCCACTGGCGGCCCATGATCACGGCGGTGCCGGCCTGGCCGGGCAGCGGGGTGTCGCGGCGGTGGCCCGGGCCCGACATCAGCACCTCGGAGGTGGTGCCCTCGGCGACCACCTCGCGCAGGCCGAGCGCGGGGATCCGCAGCAGCGCCACGGGCGCGCCCGCCTTCAGCAGCTTGCCCTCGAAGTCGCGCTGGCCCACCGGGGCGGTGCCCAGGGCGAGTTGGCGGCGCAGCTCGTCGTAGGCCGTCTGCTGGTCGCGGGCGTGCTGGAGATGCCCGACGACGGTGAGGTTCGCGGCGAACCCGAGGAGCACGGCGGCGAGAACGCACAGGGCCGCCCCGGCGAGTGCGAGCCCGGGGCGGGCGGGGAGCCGTGGCGTGTCCTGCCGCGGCTGTTCGGGGGGCGGTGGCGGGCCGGCGGGCGCCGGGTGGGTCGGAGGCGGGGCGAGCGTGGTCACGGGGTGCGCTCCTCGAAGCGGGACGGTTTCCTGCGTACGACGTCTCGTGCGCGAGTTCTCTCGTACGGCGGCTCCCGTACGGCGGACGGGCGGGCCCGGGGGCGCGTCGGCGTGCGCCCCCGGACCGCCCGGCCGGTCAGTGGTGCTGCGGGGTGTCGCTGCCGAAGGACAGCAGGCCCTTGCGGCGCATGTGCAGCACGAGCGCCCCGCCGGCGGAGAGGAACGCGAGGGAGGCGAGGCCGATCGCGCCGATCTGCGTGCCGGTGGCCGCCATGGAGCCGCCGGTGCCGCCGCCGGAACCGCCGGAGCTGCCGCCCGTGTCCGAACCGCCGCTGTCGGAGCCGCCGGTGTCCGTGCCGTCGCTCGCCGAGTCGGACGCGCTGGGCTCCGGGGACTCACTGGAGTCGTCGCCGGTCGTGAACGCGAAGTCGACGCTCTGCCCGTCGGTCTTGTCCTCGGCGAGGGTGAGCGTGTGGTCGCCGTCCTCGATGTCCTCGGGGACGGTGAACTCGTAGTTCTCGACGGTGCCTTCGGCGTTCGCCTTGGCGTCCAGGAAGGTCTCCTCGCTGTCGGCGAGGGTCACCTCGACCGCGGCGGACGCGGTGTAGCCACGAGCGGTGATCTTGACCTTCTGGCCCGCTTCGAGGTTCGGGTTGGCGTCGAGGGCGTTGCCGTCCTCGTCGGTCACCGAGAGGTCGGGGTTCTCGGTGGGGGTGGGGCTGGAGGGCGTCTCGTCGGTGCTGACGAGGTCGAAGGAGGCGAAGACGCCCGTCTTCTCGGAGAGTTGGAGCGAGTGGGCGCCGTTGGGCAGGGCGTTGGGCACGGTGAACGCGTAGTCCGCCACGACACCGTCGGCGTTCGCCGTCACGTCCTCGTAGGTCGCGGTGGAGTTCGTGAGGTTCACGTGCACGGCGGTGGCCGGCGTGAAGCCCTGGACGGTGACCTTGACCTTCTGGCCGATGTACAGGGTGGGGTTGGCGGCGAGGACCTTGCCGTCGGCGTCCTTGGCGGAGACGACGTAACTGATGTTCGCGCCGGCCGAGGCCTGCGAGCTGGAGTAGGCCTCGGCGTCGGTGGGCGTGAACACCGCGTCGTAGGGACGGGGGCCGCCGACCGCGGGGGCCTTGACCGTGAGTTCGGCGGTGCCGTTGGTGACGTCCGCCTTGCCGAGCGAGGTGTCGCCGGTCTTGAACTCCACCGAGCCCGCCACGGCCGGTGTCACCGTCGCGGTGAGCTTGAGATCGCCGTTGACCGGCACACTGGCGGGCGTGGTCAGGGCGAGGGTCGTGGGCTGCTGCTCAAGGAGGGCCCAACTGTCGCCCGTGACACGGATCTTGGCGAGGAACCGGTCGGCGGTCGTGCTGGTGCCGCACATCAGGGCGACGGTGTACGTGCCGTCGTAGGGCGCCACGACGCCCGCGCTCGTCAGGGCCGACTGCAGGCTCGGCTTGGCCGCGGTGGCCTGGAGCGCGACCGTGAACGGGTCCGCGCTGGCACCGGTCTTCGTCGACGACTGGGCCAGCGGCAGCAGCGAGTTGGGGTTGGTCGGGCTGATCAGCCGGAGCACGATCGTCTGCGCGGTGGTCGCGTTGCAGCCCGTGCTCGTGGTGACGGACGTGACCATCGGGATGTCCGCGATCTTCCCCGCGGCCGGGGTGACCGTGAACTTGCCGAGGTCGGTGGCCGCGCTGGCCCGCCCCGAGAAGGCGAGCACCCCGGCCAGGGCGGCGAACAGCAGCGCGCAGGAGGTCAACAGGGCTACGGGTGATCTGAGATGGGCGAGTCGGTGAGTCATGTGGTGGTCCCCCCGCGGGGTCTGGGTCGTGGATGGAAATGCCGACAGGGCCGGACACCCGTGGGTGCCCGGCCGTTGCGCGGCTACGAGTCGGTGATCAGCTCTCGCCCTTGAGGGTGGTGCTGCCGCAGTCGCTGCCGAGGGTGCCGAAGCCGTAGAGGCTGATGGTGGAGGAGTTCGTGCAGACCTTGGAGCCGGTGCCCACGAAGGTGTCGGCGATCACCGAGTCGGAGAGCTTGGCGGTCGGCACGACGTTGTAGACGTTGCGCAGGTAGGGGAAGGACAGGTTCAGCGAGAGGTCGTCGTTGCGCGCGACCACGCCGTTCACGGAGCCGAGCACCGCGTCACCGCGACGGTCGTCCACGACGAAGGACTCCTGGGCCGTGTACTGGGCCACGGAGTACGGGAAGATGTCGCCGGCGCTGTCGATGGCCGAACCGTCGTTCTCCTGGATGGAGGAGTTCGTCGTGACACAGGAGCCCGGGGTGGTCACGCCGATGGAGCTGAGGAAGAAGGCGCGGGTGCCGGAGGCCGACTGCGGCAGGATCGGGGTGAGCGCGACACCGTTCAGCGAGGTGATGGTGCACTCGTAGATGCCCTTGAGCTGGGCGGTCGTCAGGTCGTCGGGGACGGCGCTGCCGGCCTGCTTCACCCAGGACACCGCGTCCTTGGCGTACGGGATGAAGGTCAGGTCCGTGGTGGTGGAGTTGTTCGGACCACGCGAGGAACGGGCGAAGTCGACACAACCGGTGTTGCCGTCCAGGGCGGTGTTCAGCGCGGTGATGCCGGCGCCGGAGCCGTCGGGGCGGTTGATCTCACAGCCGGTCGCCTTGGTCTTGATCGTGGCCGAACCGGTGGCGTTCCACGAGGCGATGACCTTGCCGCCGGAGTTCGTGATCGAGTCGCCCAGGGCGTTCACGACGTCCTGGGTCGTGTCGGAGCCGACACCGGCGAGCTGACGGTAGTCGGTGACCGGGTTGGGGTCCGCGTAGGCGGGGGCGGCCAGGGCACCGAGGCCCAGCGCGACCGCTCCGACACCGGCACCGATACGCAGGCGGGACTTGACGTTCACTTTGGTTCTCCTCCGTGGAAACGGATCGAGCGAAGGACGTACAAGCAAAATCCGGATCTCTTTCGCCGCCGACCCGTCGGCCGGCCACGAAGAACAATTCCGCAGACCCGTTCCTACGACCACCAAATCCAGCCGGTCATCAGGTTACGAGTCCGTTTCCTAAATGACTCCAAGGGAATTCCTGGAGCAGTGTACGAATTCCCCGGGAGGTATTTCTCCCCGGGGAATCCGGACGTTTCGAAATACTCAGGGGCCGCTCGCCCGGCGGGCCGAGAGGCGCAGCATGACCGGGCCCGCGAGGGCGGCCACGCCGCCGGCCACGAGGACGCCGAGCAGCACCCAGCGGATCAGTCCGAGCACCTCCGACGGGGTGGAGCCGCCGGACTGGGCCACGTTCTGCTTGGCCGGGTCCGTCTCCGACGGGGCGGCGGAGGGCGCGGGCGTGTCCGAGCCGCCCGGGTCGGCCGCGGCACCCGAGGTGCCGGCCGAACCGCCGGTGCCGGTGCCGCCGTCGGCGCCGCCGAGCGAGCCGCCGCTGCCGGTGCCGCTGAGGTCGCCGCCGCCTCCGGAGGTGCCGCCGTCGGACTCCTCGGCGTCGGGCAGGCCCTTCTCCAGCTGTGCCGCCACCTGCTTCGCCTGTGTGCGCAGGGCCACGGGCAAGGGCGCGTAACCGAGGGGCAGTTGACCCTTCACCGTGCCCTGGGTCTGTCCGTCGCCGGCCGCGTAGCGGATCACCTTGGCGTAGTCCTGCCGGGCGTCCTTGGCCTGGTCGAGGGAGGCCGCCGCGTAGACCACGGCGGTCAGCGGATAGGCGCCGTCCTTCATCCGGGTCGGGTCGGTGGTCTTGACGCCGGCCACGTCCGAGTCGGGCATCTGGGCGACCGCCTTGAGCAGGGCGTCGGTGGTCGGCTTGACGTACTCGCCGTCGGCGTTGGCCAGGGCGGCGGCGCCCAGCAGATAGCGGGTCGCGGACGCGTTGTCGACGAAGCCGTACTGCCGCTGTTTCGTCGGGATGGGACGGCCCAGCGGGGTCAGTTTCGGCACGTTGTTGGTGGCGACGCATTCATAAGCGGTGCCGATGTCGCCGCGGCGCACCTTCAGCGCCCCCTCGTGCATGTCATTGACATAGGGGACGACGTCGAGGCCGGTGCGGGTGATCGAGAGGCCGTTGCTCGACGGGCAGACTACTTTCGTGGGCGTGAGATCAGACTTGGGATAGAAGTCCAGGGAATCCGAGACGACCCCGTCCTTGTACGAGGGGTTCACCTTCATTCCCCAGGGGTCGGCTTTTCCTTCGATGAATTCTTTCGCGGCGCTGTTCGCCAGAATGTATTTCCACACCATGCGGGCGGAGTCGGTGTTGTCCACGGTGACGGCCAGACCCAGCGGGGCGTTGCCGGCCGCCTGGCCCGCGAGGTCCGGGTTGAGTTCGAGGAACTCGGGGTCCTTCACGATGGACGCCGGATTGCCGGCCAGGTACTCGGGGGTGCCGTCGGTCGGCTGGAGCAGGCTGTAGGGGTAGGACTGGGTGAGCACCTTGGCCAACAGCCGCTGGTTCAGCTTGAGTTCGTGCAGCGGCAGTGTCTGGGTGCCGCCGCTGTCGTACATCCAGACGAAGCCGACCGTCAGGCCCGTGACCGCGACGGGCGCCTGCACCACCTGGGCCATGCCGTCGACCGGCTCGACGGGATCCACCGTCATGGCGAGCCCCGCCGCCGAGTCGCCCGAGGTCACGGCGTCACGCGCCTGCTGCTCACCGGACTGGGTGTAGTTGAAGCGGTACGCCCCGGTCCTGCACAGCGCGCTCTGCCACGAGGTGATGGCGTCGGTGGCCAGTTCGGAGCCCATGATCCCGCGCTCGGGCTTGTCCGGGTCGCAGTTGTCCGTGACCGGCGCGAAGTCGAGCGGGAAGACGATGCGCTGGTCCCAGTTCGTCCTGCTGAGCGAGGAGGCGACCTGGTTGCCCCCGCCGTGCGTCCTGCCGTCGGGGTCGTGGGTGCCGTGGGGCACCACCACCAGCCAGCACGGCTGCATCGTGCCGGCCGCCGTGGTGCGGGCGCCGCAGCCGAGGGCGGGCTGCTCGACGGCCGACTTCGCCTCGAACGCGATGTCGCCACCGCCGTCGCCGTCGTTCGGCAGGAACGCGACGCCGTTGGTGTCCCCGTCGGTGAAGTACGTGGTGTCCGTGCCGCTCGTGGTGGGATCGCCCTGGCCCTCGACCGGCTGGAAGGGCACGTAGTGGGTGCCGTTCTTGTCGACCGGCGTCGAGGTCTCGGTCTCCAGCGGGTCACCGATCCCGGAGCCGGCCTGATAGACGAACCGGCCGTCTCCCGCCTGCGATCCCGCGCCCAGTCCGTACTCGCACTGGGTGCGGTCGGGGCCGGACGCGTCGTCGCCCCAGCACTGCATGATCGACAGGAAGTTGGAGTACACGTCCTCGGACGGCTGCCCGCCCGTCCAGGACACCTGGACGCCCTGCCCGGTCAGGTTCTTCGTCTGGTGCACGGTGACCTTGAGACCGGAGAAGTCGTCGCCGTTCGTCCCCTTGGTCCCGCTCTTGGTCACCGCCGAGCTCTCGCCCGTCGCCGCCTGCGCCCGGTCCGTGCCCGGGGGCAGCGGCAGCACCGCCAGCACCACGGCGGACAGCAGGCAGCCCACACCCGCGGTCACCCGGCGCCGGCCGGCCGGCGTCCGTAGGGTCAGCCGTCTCATCAGAACTCCCTCTTGCGGCGCGACCGTGCCGCCAGCGCCCGTGCGGTGAGCGGTGGTCCGACGACCACCAGGACGAGCAGGACCGCCGACAGCGCCATGAGGGCGCCGCGCATCCCGCCGGCGCTGTCGGAGGCGAGGCTGACCGGGTTGGCGGCGACGGAGGTGTCGCCGGTGCCCGTGCCGTCGCCGCTGACGACCTCGCCGGTGTCGGGGTCGACGGTGCCGCCCGAGGTGCCGCCGGCCGTGGCGCTCGCGGTGCTGTCGGGCTTTCCGTCGCCGTTGGTGTCACTGCCTCCGGTACCGCCCGTGGCGGACGAACCGCCGGAGGAGGAACCGCCGCCCGACGAGCCGGAGCCGCCCGAGGTGTTACCGCCCTGCGCGCCCGGCTTCACCGGGGTGTCGGTGTCCGCGGCCCCTGCGGTGCCCGTGGTGCACTGCGTCGACCCCTTCTTGTCGCAGGACTTGGGGTAAGGGGCGTTCTTGATCAGGGTGTTGACGCCGCCCGAGAAGGTGGGGTTGCGGCAGCTGTTGATGTTGATGCTGCCCGTGGGTGCGCCCGGCACCTTGCGGATCTGGGCGAAGCCCGCCTGCACGAGGTTCTTCGGCAGCGGCGAGTAACCGAGGTCGTCCGCCTGCTGCTGGCCGTCGCACAGGAAGTAACGGGCGAACGTGCCCAGCGAGTTGCCCTTGGCGTTGGTGAAGCCCGCCTCCGCCTTGGTCGGCAGGATCATGTAGCTGTAGCTGGAGAGCGGGTAGGTACGGGCGTCCGGGTTGGCGTAGACCTTGTCGAGGATCTGCGTCAGGTAGTTCACGGACTGCTTGTTCTCGTTGATCTCGGCCTTGGTCAGCGCCACCGCGACGCTCGCGGCGGTCGGCTCGACGTAGTAGCCGTCCTTGTTGAGCACCTTGGCCACCGGGAAGCCGGTGTTCTTGGCGTAGGAGTACTCGACGTAGGTGATCGCGCCCTCGCCCGAGGGCTGGCGCACATGGCCCGAGACGCCCAGCGAGCCGGACTTGGAGATCATCGCGGAGCCGCTGAGCAGCGGGTAGTTGGAGGTCATGCCGCAGTTGCCGCTGCCGCGCCCGGTGCGGGAGCAGTAGTCGCTCCACAGGGCCGGGTACTGCTTGGACATCCAGGTGGTGAACTGGGCGCTGGTGCCGGAGCCGTCGGAGCGGACGACCGGGACGATCGCGCGGGCCGGCATGGTCAGGCCCGGGTTGTCGGCGGCGATCGCGGGGTCGTTCCAGCGGGTGATCTTCCCGGTGAAGATCTTGGTGACCACATCGCCGGACAGGCGCAGGTTGGTGACCATCTTGCCGTTGATCTTGAGGTTGTACATGAACGCCGTACCGCCGGCCACGATCGGCATGTAGGCGTAGCCGCGGCTGGGCGGGGTGTCCGTGACGCCCTGTTCCTTGAGGCCGTAGGGGATCTCGGAGACCGCGAAGTCGACGGTCTTGTTCTTGAACTGCTCACGGCCCTGCGAGGAGCCGTTGGCGGTGAAGTTGACCGTCATGCCGTAGTTGGCCTTGACGTTGCGCACCCACTGCTGGACGGCGTTGGAGCTCCAGGTCGAGCCGGAGCCGGTGATCTTCGCGTAGGAGGCCGCCGTGGCCGATTGCGGCTGGACGGCGAGCAGGGCGCACAGCAGTGACAGCACGGTGGCCGCCAGACGGAAACGAGTGGCGGGTCTCACGAGGAACTCCCGTTTTCGGTACGGACGTCGGAGTGCGGGGCGGGGAGCTGGAGGTGCGCGGCGGCGGGGGCCGCCGCGCGGTGGGCGAATCGACGCGCGTCACGCTGGGAGGCGAGCACGCGCCGGTGTTCCTGACGGCGGGTCAACTGGCCGGGGCCGCGCCCGCCGACGATCCGGGCGGCGATGAACAGCAGCAGCACCAGCGCCATCAGCAGGGCCGCCGTACCGAAGCCGCGCGAGATCATCGTCGGCTCGGGCGACTTGACGAACTCGAAGGTGGCCAGCGGCAGGGAGACCATCGGGCCGTGCAGCGGGTCGAGGTTGAGCTCGGAGGTGAAGCCGGCGGTCAGCAGCACGGGCGAGGTCTCGCCGATGCCGCGCGCGGTGCCGAGGATCACCGAGGTGGTGAGGCCCGAGCGGCAGGTCGGCAGCACCACGTGCCACACCGTGCGCCAACGGCTCGTGCCCATCGCGTAGCTGGCCTCGCGCAGGGTGCCGGGCACCAGCCGGATGACGACGTCGGCGGCCCGGATGATGATCGGCAGCATCATCACCGACAGGGCGAGCGCGGCGGCGAAGCCGGACTGGTCGAGGCCGAGGCCGAGGATCACAGTCGCGTAGATGAACAGGCCCGCGACGATCGAGGGCAGCGCGGTCATCGCCTCGACGATGGTGCGCACGAACCGCGAGTAGGCGCCGGGCACTTCGGTCAGGAACACCGCGCAGACCAGGCCGGCCGGCACGGTGATCACCAGCGCGATCACGATCATGATCAGCGTGCCGGCCGCCGCGTGCAGCGCCCCGCCCACACTGAGCGGCTCCAGCGGTCCCGCCAACTCCATGTCCTGGGTGAAGAAGTTCAGGTGCACCAGCGCCTGCCGGCCCTCGACGAGCGCGTAGAACACGACGAAGGCGAGGATCACCACCATCAGGACGCCCATCGACCGCACGACCGCCGCCGCGATCCGGTCGACGATCGCGGGCCCGTCCTCGTCGAAGGAGACCAGCAGGGCGTAGATCAGCAGGAAGAAGCCGTACGCCATCACCACGAAGCCGACCGCGCCGTTGAAGGGCAGCAGCCGGGCGAACAGCAGCCAGGTCAGCGAGAGCGCGGAGGCGGCGGCGCCGACCATGGCGTACACGTCGGTGGCGCGCAGCTGCGTCAGGGCCCGCCGGCGCTCACCGCCGGGCGCGACGGCGCGGGCCGGGCCCGGCAGCGTGGTGCGCGGACGGCCGGTCGCCGCACGCGCACCTGGCGCTTCGGGGGCAACGGTCATGGTCGCTCATTCCTTGTCTGGCGTGTGGGGCGGGGAGGCACTGGGCCGGATCGCGAGGGAGGGCGGAGGAGGGGCGGAGGTGCCGGTCGCGGGGAGACGGCGGTCGGAGGGGCAGGGGGACGCAATGTCGGCGGCCGGAAGACGGGACGGGGGCACCTGTCGAGCCGCCGGCCGGGCATCACGCGTCGCTGGACGCGCCGGAGCGGGACCGGGCGACGATGGACGAGGCGGCGAAGTTGACGACCAGCGTCATGAGGAACAGGGCGAAGCCGGCCGCCATCAGCGCGGACATGCCGAACTCGCTGGCCTCTCCGTAGCGCAGGGCGATCAGCGAGGAGACCGAGCTGGTGCCGGACTGCAGGACGTGCCACTGGATGTCGAAGGTCAGCGAGATGATCATGAAGATGGCGATCGTCTCGCCGAGCGCGCGGCCGAGCCCGAGCATCGTGCCGCCGATCATGCCGCCGCGCCCGAAGGGCAGGACGACGCTGCGGATCATGCCCCAGCGGGTCGCGCCGAGCGCGTAGGCGCCCTCGCGTTCACCGGCGGGCGCCTGGGTGAAGACCTCGCGCATGATCGAGCAGATGATCGGCGCGATCATCATGCCGACGACCAGTCCGGCGATGAAGGTCGAGGAGGTGTAGATGCTCTCCGGCGCGAGCGGGTCGTCCGGATCGGCGCCCCGCACGGAGAAGACGGGGATCCAGCCGAAGTAGGCGGAGATCCAGCGGGCCGTGGGCAGGACCTTGTCCTGCAGGAAGAACAGGCCCCACAGCCCGTAGACCACCGACGGCACCGCGGCCATCAGGTCGACGACGGTGACCAGCGTCTGGCGCAGCCGCGGCGGGGCGTACTCGGAGATGTACAGGGCCGCGCCGGTGGCCAGCGGTACGGCCACCAGGACCGCGACGGTCGCGATCAGGATGGTGCCGACCAGGACGGCCGCGATGCCGAACTTCCCGGCGTCCGGCGCCCATTCGGAGGTGGTCAGGAACGACCAGCCGGCCCGGTCGAGCGCCAGCCAGGCGCGGTAGAGCAGGAAGCCGCCGACCAGCAGCATGACGGCCAGCACGAAGCCGCCGCCGGAGCGCAGCACCACGCGGAAGACCCGGTCGGGCAGACCGGGATCGGCGTACAGGCGTCTCGGTACGTCGACGTCACCGACATCGATGTCGCCGACACCCGCGATCACGGGCTGCGGCTGTCTGGATCTTCTCAGCGAAGGCACGTTTCAGACACTCCGTGCCATCGGTTGACATGCCCATCCCGAAACGTGAACGAGAGGTTCCCAGGGGGCAACTTCGGTTACCCGGGGTCACTCACGACTCGCCCATGACTCACGTCTCGCCCCATAACTCCGGCCCCGCACCGACCAGTTCGGGCAACAGGCCACGGAACCGGTCGTACGCGGCCCGACAGGTCGCGTGCCGCTCGTACGTACGGGCCGATCCCGCCAGATGCCGGCCCGCCGCGTCCCAGACCACCCACACCCAGCCGCCACCCTCGGTGCCGTGCTGGATCCCGCCGCCCATCTCGCCGTGGCGCGCGCACAGCCGGACGAACGCCGCCCGGCACTTGTCGTGGGTGTCCTGCGAGGTCAGCGATACCGCCACCGAGCGTCCGTTCGGCGCGATCAGCCGCCATCCGAACCCGCCCGTACCGTTGATGTCGATCTGACATCTCATGCCCACCACCGCGACGGCAGGTCTTGCCGTCCCGCCGGACCGCTCCATGTCCCCACCCCCGCCGCCCCTTAAAAAAGTAAAATCCGCAGGTACGGCACTGGAGGGGCAGCGACACCAAATCTACTGAGACAGGAGTGACGGGGGCCGGACAAACCTGACGGCCGCCTCCACGCTTCATGTCGAAGTATCCCCTCGGTAACCCCTAGGAAAGGCTGAGGGAAAGCGCTCACCACGACATGCGGACAACGTTGCCAAATGGGGCACCCCCGCCACGGGGTGCCAAATCTCCGGGCGTACGGGCCGTCAGCCCACCGCGAGCAGGATCACCAGCAGCACGGCCCCGGCCAGCGTCGGCACCGCGACCTCGTACGCCCAGCGCACGGCCACCTCGCCCTGAGCCGTCTCGGCCTGCCCCCGGGTCTCCATGAACTCCCGCAGCTCGTCCATGACCTTGTCGGTCTCCGCGCGCATCGGCCCGTCCGCCTCCGCGGCACCGCGCGAGAACCCGCCACCGAGGCCACCGCCGAGTGCGCCGCCGCCCCCGAAGGCACCGCCGAAACCGCCGCGGCTCCGCCCGCTCCTCCCGGCGGCCTGGTCCGCCGCCGCCCGGGACTCCCGCCGGGACGCCTTCTTCCGCGCCCGCAGGGAGACGGGGACGGACCACAGCTGGTACTTGGTGCCGGACTCCGCCACGACCTCGTTCGAGAAACTCGATCGCAGCGAGGCGACCTGCCCCCAGGGCAGCACGATCACCCGGAACGGGTTGCGGATGCGCATCCGGTCCGCGTTGGCGTACACCGCGGGGCGCAGGGTGAAGGCGACGATCGGCGGCACGACGAGGATGAGCGTGGCGAGGGCGAGCCACGGCGTGCGGCCGTGGCCGGAGAAGATCGCGTCCAGGCCGAGCCAGGCGACGATGGCGAGCAGCAGTACGCCGCCGGCGATTCCCGCGGGTGATCGGTAGATGCGGTCCCTGGACTCGGCTGCCGGGGCCTGCGGCGCGGGGGGTTCGTGGGGCGGGGTCGTCATGGTGCCGATTGTGCCTCAGCGGTGCGCCCGGTCGCCGTTGGGGGGATCCGTACGTTTGCGAGTGCGGGCCGTATGTGGCTGGTCGCGCCCACGCGGCGGAGCCGCACATCGATACAGCCCCGCGCCTCTTCGGGGCACGGATCTTCCCGGGGCTGTACAGCCGCTACGCGCGTAGATATGCTCGTCTGGTGACCATGCCCACCACTGCACCTGCTGCACACGCACTCGGCGAGGTAACGGCTTCCGACAGCACGCTGCGCCGTTTCCTCCACGGGCTGCCCGGCGTCGACGCGGTCGGCCTGGAGGCGCGCGCCGCCTCGCTCGGCACCCGTTCCATCAAGACCACCGCGAAGGCGTACGCCATCGACCTCGCCATCTCGATGGTCGACCTGACGACGCTGGAAGGCGCGGACACCCCCGGCAAGGTCCGGGCGCTCGGCGCCAAGGCGGTCCACCCGGACCCGACCGACCGCGCGACGCCCTCGACCGCGGCCGTCTGCGTCTATCCCGACATGGTGCCCGCCGCCAAGGAGGCCGTCGCCGGCTCCTCGGTCAAGGTCGCCTCCGTCGCCACCGCCTTCCCGGCCGGCCGCGCCGCGCTCGACGTGAAGCTGGCCGACGTGCGCGACGCCGTGGCCGCGGGCGCCGACGAGATCGACATGGTCATCGACCGCGGGGCGTTCCTCGCGGGCAAGTACATGAAGGTGTACGACGAGATCGTCGCCGTGAAGGAGGCCTCGGGCGCCGCTCGCCTCAAGGTCATCTTCGAGACCGGCGAGCTGTCGACGTACGACAACATCCGGCGCGCGAGCTGGCTCGGCATGCTGGCCGGCGCGGACTTCATCAAGACCTCGACGGGCAAGGTCGCCGTCAACGCGACGCCCGCGAACACCCTGTTGATGCTGGAGGCGGTGCGCGACTTCCGCGCGCAGACCGGCGTCCAGGTCGGCGTGAAGCCCGCCGGTGGCATCCGTACCTCCAAGGACGCCATCAAGTTCCTGGTCCTGGTCAACGAGACCGCGGGCGCGGACTGGCTGGACAACCACTGGTTCCGCTTCGGCGCGTCCTCGCTCCTGAACGACCTGCTGATGCAGCGTCAGAAGCTGGCCACCGGCCGCTACTCCGGCCCCGACTACGTGACGGTGGACTGATCCATCATGGCTACCTTTGACTACGCGCCGGCGCCCGAGTCCCGCTCGGTCGTCGACATCGCCCCCTCCTACGGCCTGTTCATCGACGGCGAGTTCACCGAGGCCGCCGACGGCAAGGTCTTCAAGACCGTCTCGCCGTCGACCGAGGAGGTCCTCTCCGAGATCGCCCAAGCCGGCGAGGCGGACGTCGACCGCGCGGTGAAGGCCGCGCGCAAGGCCTTCGAGAAGTGGTCGGCGCTGCCGGGCGCCGAGCGCGCCAAGTACCTGTTCCGCATCGCCCGGATCATCCAGGAGCGCAGCCGCGAACTGGCCGTCCTGGAAACCCTGGACAACGGCAAGCCGATCAAGGAGACGAGGGACGCGGACCTGCCGTTGGTCGCGGCCCACTTCTTCTACTACGCGGGCTGGGCCGACAAGCTGGACCACGCCGGCTTCGGCGCGAACCCCCGACCCCTCGGTGTCGCGGGCCAGGTCATCCCCTGGAACTTCCCGCTCCTGATGCTGGCCTGGAAGATCGCCCCGGCGCTGGCCACCGGCAACACGGTGGTGCTCAAGCCCGCCGAGACCACTCCCCTGTCGGCGCTGTTCTTCGCGGACATCTGCCGCCAGGCGGGCCTGCCCAAGGGTGTCGTCAACATCCTTCCGGGATACGGGGATTCGGGCGCCGCGCTGGTCGCGCACCCGGACGTCAACAAGGTCGCCTTCACCGGCTCCACGGCCGTCGGCAAGGAGATCGCGCGGACGATCGCGGGCACCCGCAAGAAGGTCACCCTCGAACTCGGCGGCAAGGGCGCGAACATCGTCTTCGACGACGCCCCCATCGACCAGGCCGTGGAGGGGATCGTCACCGGCATCTTCTTCAACCAGGGCCAGGTCTGCTGCGCGGGAAGCCGGCTTCTTGTCCAGGAGTCCATCCAGGACGAGCTGTTGGACTCGCTCAAGCGCCGCCTGTCCACGCTCCGCCTCGGCGACCCGCTGGACAAGAACACGGACATCGGCGCGATCAACTCCGCCGAGCAGCTCGCCCGGATCACCTCGCTCGTCGAGCAGGGCACCGCGGAGGGCGCCGAGCGATGGTCCCCGGAGTGCGAACTGCCCTCCTCCGGCTACTGGTTCGCCCCGACGCTCTTCACGAACGTCACCCAGGCGCACACCATCGCGCGCGACGAGATCTTCGGCCCGGTCCTGTCGGTCCTCACCTTCCGCACCCCGGACGAGGCCGTCGCCAAGGCCAACAACACCCAGTACGGCCTGTCGGCGGGCATCTGGACGGAGAAGGGCTCCCGGATCCTCGCCGTCGCGAACAAGCTGCGCGCGGGCGTCGTCTGGTCCAACACGTTCAACAAGTTCGACCCGACCTCGCCGTTCGGCGGGTACAAGGAGTCGGGCTTCGGCCGCGAGGGCGGTCGCCACGGCCTGGAGGCGTACCTCGATGTCTGATAAGTCCGACAAGAGCGAGCAGCAGCGGCTGAGCGTCTTCAAGACCTACAAGCTGTACGTCGGGGGCAAGTTCCCCCGTAGCGAGAGCGGCCGGGTGTACGAGGTGACCGACTCAAAGGGCAAGTGGCTGGCGAACGCGCCGCAGTCCTCCCGCAAGGACGCCCGTGACGCGGTCGTCGCCGCCCGCAAGGCGTTCGGCGGCTGGTCCGGCGCGACGGCGTACAACCGGGGGCAGGTCCTCTACCGCGTGGCCGAGATGCTGGAGGGCCGCAAGGACCAGTTCGTGCGTGAAGTCGCGGACGCGGAGGGCCTGTCGAAGGCGAAGGCGGCCGCTGTCGTCGACGCGACGATCGACCGCTGGGTCTGGTACGCGGGCTGGACCGACAAGATCGCCCAGGTGGTCGGCGGCGGCAACCCGGTCGCGGGGCCCTTCTTCAACCTGTCCTCCCCGGAGCCGACGGGCGTGGTCACGGTCCTCGCCCCGCAGGACTCCTCGTTCCTGGGCCTGGTCTCGGTGCTGGCCCCGGTGATCGCGACGGGCAACACGGCCGTCGTGATCGCCAGCGAGAAGTCCCCGCTCCCGGCCCTGTCGTTGGGCGAGGTCCTGGCCACCTCCGACGTGCCCGGCGGTGTCGTCAACGTCCTCTCCGGTCGGACGGCGGAGATCGCGACGCCCCTGGCCGCGCACCAGGACGTCAACGCGATCGATCTCGCCGGCGCCGATGACGTACTGGCGAAGGAGCTGGAGATCGCGGCGGCCGACAACCTCAAGCGCGTTCTCCGTCCACAGCCTGTGGACGAAGTCGACTGGTCGGCGGCTCCGGGCCTCGACCGCATGACGGCGTTCCTGGAGACGAAGACGGTCTGGCACCCGACGGGCGCCCTGGGCGCATCGGGTTCGTCGTACTGACCGATCCCCCCACGAACGAGCCGCGCCGCCCCACCATCCGGGGGCGGCGCGGCTCTCTTCGCGCGTGCGTCAGCGCAGCAGCCCCGTCACCGGTCCCACCACCGGGATGCTGCCGATCGACTCGGCCTGGGCGACCGGGCCGGTCAGGGCCTGGGTGGCGAGGGGCTTGAAGTCGGCGAGTTGGGTGCCGAGGCCGTTGTCGAGGGGGTCCACGCCGGTGCCCGCGAGGGGGTTGGGCTTGAGGTCGGCGACCGGCCCGGTGACGTAGCCGACCATGCCGGTGAGGGCCTGCGTGCCGGCCTGCGGGTCGATGGTGCCGAGGGACGTGGGTCGGGTGCGCATCACGTCCAGCACCGGCTCGGTGTCCGCGGCGGCCGACGCGGCACCGGCGCCGAGCGCCACGCCTGCCGTCGCGAGGGCGACCAGGGCCCGCTGGGCGGTCGGGTTCGGGGAGGACGTGTGTCGTGCCATCGCTGGTGCCACCTTCTGGTGCGCAGGGTAATCGTGTCGACACGAAGGGTAGTTGAGGTGTGATGCGCACTCCAAAGACGACCCGCGGGGTCGGCAGGGCGTACGGAATACGTCAAACTGGTGACCCGTGAGCATCCATGTCCCTTCCTCCGCCCGTGTCGTGCTGCTCTGCGGCCCCTCGGGCTCGGGCAAGTCCCTCGTCGCCGCCCGCTCCGGCCTGCCGGTGCTGCGCCTCGACGACTTCTACAAGGAAGGGAACGACCCGACGCTGCCGCAGGTGGCGGGGAGTTCCGACATCGACTGGGACCACCCGGAGTCCTGGGACGCGGAGGTCGCGGTCGCCGCGATAGCCGAGCTGTGCCGCACGGGCCGTACGAACGTGCCCGTGTACGACATCTCGCTCAGCGCCCGCACCGGCGAGGACGCCGTGGACATCGGGCGCACGCCGCTCTTCGTCGCGGAGGGCATCTTCGCCGCCGAGATCGTGGGGCGCTGCCGTGAACTGGGGCTGCTGGCCGACGCGCTGTGCCTGAGCCGCGGGCCGATGCGCACCTTCCGGCGCCGGTTCCTGCGGGATCTGCGCGAGGGCCGCAAGTCGGTGCCGTTCCTGCTCCGCAGGGGCTGGCGGCTGATGCGTCAGGAGCGGTCGATCGTCAGCCGGCAGACCGCGCTGGGTGCCCACCCGTGCGACAAGGACGAGGCCCTGACGCGGCTGGCCGCGGCGGCGGTGGGCCGCCGGCCCGCGGCGACGCCGACCGTCTGACCCTCCATACAGAAGGAGATCGGGGCGCACGAAAAAGCGGGACTGGACGGACCCCCCGGCCCTCCAGTCCCGCTTCCCCGTTCCCCCGTGGTGCTCCCCCGTGCTTTCCCCCGTTGGCCCCGTTCCCCCGTGGCCCCCGTTGGATCCCCGCCAGCCGTTCACCACCCCCCAGTGGTGCCCCCTCGGCTGCCGTTCCCCCCACTTGCTTCCCCCGTGCTTCCCCCGACCCTCAGGCGACGAGCTCCCCGAAGGCGTCTTCCTCGTCACGGCCGAAGCTGAGGACCTCGTCCTCGCGCATCCGGCGGAGCGACCGCCAGATGCTGGACTTCACCGTGCCGACACTGATGTCGAGGATCTCCGCGATCTCCGGGTCGGTGCGGCCCTCGTAGTAACGGAGGACCAGCATCGTGCGCTGGAGTTCGGGGAGCCGGGCGAGCGCCTGCCACAGGACCGCGCGCAGTTCGGTGCCGCGCATCGCGTCCGTGTCGCCGGGCGTCTCCGGCAGTTCCTCGGTCGGGTACTCGTTCAGCTTGCGGCGGCGCCACGCGCTGATGTGCAGGTTGGTCATGGTGCGGCGGAGGTAGCCCCCGACCGCGGCCTTGTCGCTGATCCGGTCCCACGCCCGGTAGGTCGAGAACAGCGCGCTCTGCAGCAGATCCTCGGCCTCGAAGCGGTCGCCGGTCAGGTGGTAGGCGGTTGCGTACAGGGAGGCGCGACGCTCCTGGACGTAGGCGGTGAACTCCGCCTCCGACAGCGAACGACGTTCCCCCGTGCCCTCCCTGTACGCGCTTCCCCCGTGTGTCTCCCCCGTGACACTGTCAACCACCGTCATGTACCCGGTGTGCTGACGCCCGGTGCCGCGAGCGCACCCCCGCCCGCTCACGGCACCGGACTTCTCTGAACCCCGGGTGACGTCGTGCAGTCGCGTGACAACCGCGCTTGCGCTTGTGCTGTGCAGCGTGTTCATCTCGCGCCCCCCGTCGTGGACTTCCGGTGTTCGGCCTGCTCAGGCGGTGCTGCCTCGCGGCGTTTCCTTGCCTGTGCCGAGAAGCTTGCCCGGGCCACTTCATGGACGTGTCCGCCGACTGTCACAGACCTGTCACAGAGGCCCGGCTACGGAATCGCACAGCGCGGTCACAGAGAGCGGCAGTACGGGCCGTACCTGTACAGGAGTCGAAACCCCACCCCACCATGGGCCAGAATGAGGCCCGTGCCTTCCCTGTTGCTGATCGAAGACGACGACGCCATCCGTACGGCCCTGGAGCTGTCTCTTACGCGCCAGGGCCACCGGGTTGCCACCGCTGCCACCGGCGAGGACGGTCTGAAGCTGCTGCGCGAGCAACGGCCGGACCTGATCGTGCTGGACGTGATGCTGCCCGGCATCGACGGGTTCGAGGTGTGCCGGCGTATCCGGCGCACGGACCAGCTGCCGATCATCCTCCTGACCGCGCGCAGCGACGACATCGACATCGTCGTCGGGCTGGAGTCCGGCGCGGACGACTATGTGGTCAAGCCGATCCAGGGGCGGGTGCTCGACGCCCGGATCCGGGCCGTGCTGCGGCGCGGGGAACGCGAGTCGACCGACGCGGCGACCTTCGGCAGCCTCGTCATCGACCGCGCGGCGATGACCGTGACGAAGAACGGCGAGGACCTCCAGCTCACCCCGACCGAGCTGCGGCTGCTGCTCGAACTGAGCCGGCGGCCCGGACAGGCCCTGTCCCGGCAGCAGTTGCTGCGGCTGGTGTGGGAGCACGACTACCTCGGTGACTCACGTCTTGTGGACGCCTGCGTGCAGCGGCTGCGCGCCAAGGTCGAGGACGTGCCGTCCTCCCCGACCCTGATCCGTACGGTGCGTGGTGTCGGCTACCGGCTGGACTCGCCTCAGTGACCGAAGCGCACGGGGGGATCCGCGGCTGGGCCGCGGATCGCAAGGGGGTGTGGTCCCGGCTGCGGTTCACCAGTCTGCGGCTGCGCCTGGTCGTCGTGTTCGGCCTGGTGGCGCTGACGGCCGCGGTCTCCGCGTCCGGGATCGCGTACTGGCTCAACCGCGAGGCGGTGCTCACCCGCACCCAGGACGCGGTGCTGCGCGACTTCCAGCAGGAGATGCAGAACCGCGCGGGCTCGCTGCCGCCGGACCCCTCGCAGGACGAACTCCAGCACACCGCCGGGCAGATGTCGGGCAGCAGCCAGCGCTTCAGTGTGCTGCTGGTCGCGCGGGGCGCCGACGGCAAGGCCATGTACGGCACTTCGGGCGCCCTGGACGGCTTCTCCCTCCAGGACGTGCCGACTTCGCTGCGCGCCGCGGTGAACAAGAAGCAGAAGGTCGACTCCGGCAACAAGTACCCGTACCACCTCTACTGGCAGCGGGTCGTGCAGAACGGCACCCCGTATCTGGTGGCCGGCACCAAGGTGATCGGCGGCGGCGCGACCGGTTACATGCTCAAGTCCCTTGAGCCGGAGGCGAAGGACCTCAACTCCCTTGCCTGGTCGCTGGGGATCGCCACCGGGCTCGCGCTGATCGGCTCCGCGCTGCTCGCGCAGGCCGCCGCGACGACCGTGCTCAAGCCGGTGCAGCGGCTGGGCGTGGCCGCCCGGCGGCTCGGCGAGGGCCGGCTCGACACCCGGCTGCGGGTGTCGGGGACCGATGAACTCGCCGATCTGTCACGGACGTTCAACTACGCGGCCGAGGCGCTGGAGAAACGCGTCGACGACATGGCCGCGCGGGACGAGGCGTCCCGCCGGTTCGTCGCGGACATGAGCCATGAACTCCGTACGCCCCTCACCGCGATCACCGCCGTCACCGAGATCCTGGAGGAGGAGCTGGAGGCGGAGTCCGGGTCCATGGATCCGATGATCGAGCCCGCGGTACGGCTCGTCGTCAGTGAGACGCGGCGGCTCAACGACCTGGTCGAGAACCTGATGGAGGTCACCCGCTTCGACGCGGGCACCGCCCGGCTCGTCCTGGACGACGTGGACGTCGCCGACCAGATCACCGCGTGCCTGGACGCGCGCGCCTGGCTGGACGCGGTCGACCTGGACGCCGAACGCGGCATCCACGCCCGGCTCGACCCGCGCCGCCTGGACGTCATCATGGCCAACCTCGTGGGCAACGCGCTCAAGCACGGCGGCTCCCCGGTACGGGTCGCGGTGCGGGAGTCGGGAGCCAAGGGCGGCGGGGGTGCCGAGGTGGTCATCGCGGTGCGCGACCACGGGCCCGGCATCCCCGAGGACGTCCTGCCGCACGTCTTCGACCGCTTCTACAAGGCGAGCGCCTCCCGCCCCCGCTCCGAGGGCAGCGGCCTGGGCCTGTCCATCGCCCTGGAGAACGCGCACATCCACGGCGGCGAGATCACCGCCGCCAACTCCCCCGACGGGGGTGCGGTGTTCACGCTGCGGCTGCCGCAGGACGTGTCGGCACTGACGGAGGACCCCGAGCAGGCCGAGGGGAAGCAGGGGGAGCCCTCATGACCGTACGACCCACCGCGGCACGCCCGTTCGGGGTGCGCGGGCTGCTGGCGCTGCCCGTGCTCGCCGCGTTGCTGACGGGGTGCGGGATCCGTTCCACGGAGGTGCCGACGGACTTCGGGGCGGCGCCCTCGCGGGTGCAGTGCTCGCTGGCCGAGCCGGACATCTCCACGCAGGCCTCGCGCGGGCTGCCGGTGCAGGTGTTCCTGCTGTGCGGCTCGTCGCTGGTCGCGGTGGACCGGACGGTACGGGTCCCGGACGGCACGGCGGACTCGCAGCGGCGGGTGCTGGTGGCGCAGGGGCTGCTGGACCAGCTGGCGGCGACACCGTCGTCCGCGGAGCGGGAGGCCGGGTACACGACGGACGTGCGCGGCGGCATCGCCGTGGGCGGCCCGCGCGCCGGGGATCCGGAGGACACGCTGCGGCTGAGCAGCACGCCCGCCGACCTCACCTCCTACGCGCTGGCCCAGATCGTGTGCACCTTCTCCGACTCCGCGGCGGCGGAGGGCGACGGCTCGGTCATCCTGGGCGGCCCGGGCCACGACCCGCTGCGCCGCTACGAGTGCACGGACGAGGTCCGCTCCCGCCCGGGCTCCCAGGAGCCACCGTCCGCCGAGGTGACGAGCGGCTGACGTACGGGTGTGGCGGAGGCCTCATCCAGGTACCTGGGGGTGAGCCGGAACCGATCCCGCCGGGGGCCGCGTCTTGTGTGGCGTGCAGCGTCAAGGCTTCGTCGGCGGCAGCGCCGAGATCCGCGTCCGTGTGGCAGGAGGTGTTCTCCTCGTCGCACATCTCGTGTTCGTCGCCTGGCTCACGCTGCGCCCGCTGGACGTCCCCTGGGTACAGCCCGCCAATCTGCGCCCGTTCGCCGGGATCCACGCCGATCTGGAGCTCGGCTGGCCCGAGGCGGCCCGGCGCATCGCCGAGGGTCTGGGGCTGCTCGCCCCGCTCGGCGTGCTGATCCCGCTGGTGCACGGGCGGCTGTACGCGGCGCCGCTGTCGTCCCTGGTCCGCACGGTCGCCGCCGGTGCTCTCATCTCGCTCGGCATCACGCTGTTGCAGACGGGTGTGCCCGGCCGGGTCGCGGACGTCGACACGCTGTTCCTGAACACCATCGGCGTGGCCCTCGCGCATCTCGCGGTGGTACCGGCCGGCCGCGCCCGGCTCCGCCGCAGGGGTGAGCGCAGGCCGCCCGCGGCCGTCCTCCAGGAGGAAGCCGCTCAGGGTCGGACCCCGACGATTCCCAGGGTCGGCATCGCACCGTAGAGCGACGCCGGATCCGCGGGTCCTCCGTAGCGTTGAAGGCAGATGAGGCAGCCAGGACCGGCCGCCCGACCGACGCTCACGAAGGAGCCGCACATGTCCGCCATTGCCCGCCCCACCAACGGCCGCATGATCGGCGGAGTGTGCGCAGCGCTGGCGCGGCGCTTCGGCACCTCCGCGACCACGATGCGCGTGATCTTCGTGCTCTCGTGCCTGCTGCCGGGCCCGCAGTTCCTGCTCTACATCGCGCTGTGGATCCTGTTCCCGTCCGAGGAGAAGGCGGCGGCCCGCTCCGCCTGGTGACCGCTTTCCGAGTACGCCGATGGGGCGCACCCCGTGTCCGGGGGTGCGCCCCATCCGTGTGTCCGAGGGCGGTTCAGCCGAGCGGGATCCCGTTCAGCGGCAGGCCGTGCGTGGGCAGGCCGGTCTGGCCCACCGGGAGACCGCCGAGGAGACCGGCGACCGGCGCGGTCGGACCGTCGGCGAGCACCTTCTGGGCGGCCGGCTGCACGGCGGACAGCCCCGACGCGAGCGCGGGCTGCGCCTGGCTGAGGGCCTCACCGGCACCCGGCAGCGCCTTGGCGACGTTCTCCGCGGGCAGCGTCTGGGTGAGGGTGCCCAGGGCCTGGCTCGCGTCCGGAACCGCCGGGGCGGCGTTCGCGGCACCCGCGCCGGTGGCGGCGAAGGCGGCACCGAGCGCGGCGACACCGAGGGTCTTGGCAGCAGACTGCTTCATGAAATGCGTCCTCGAAATGGGGTTACGGGGATGTGAGCGGTCCACGACCGTAAACATGCGGAGCCACCCGCCGCAAACATCGAAATGCGGACGGATTGTGAATACCCGTCCGCATTTCCGGTGAGACGAAACGTCCCGGCCACCCCTTATCGACCACATACCCGCTGGTGAGAGCGGTCTACTGGAACAGCCATTCGGACTTCAGCTCGGCATATCCGGGCTTCACGACGTCATTGATCATCGCGAGTCGTTCATCGAAAGGAATGAACGCTGATTTCATCGCATTGACGGAGAACCACTGCATGTCGTCGAGCGTGTAACCGAACGCGTCGACAAGGTGCTCGAATTCCCGGCTCATGCTGGTGCCGGACATCAGCCGGTTGTCGGTGTTCACCGTGGCCCGGAAGTGCAGCCGGCGCAGCAGCCCGATCGGGTGCTCGGCGTACGAGGCCGCGGCCCCGGTCTGGAGGTTGGAGCTGGGGCACAGCTCCAGCGGGATCCGCTTGTCCCGCACGTACGCGGCGAGCCGCCCCAGCTGCACCGAGCCGTCCTCGGCGACCTCGATGTCGTCGATGATGCGCACCCCGTGCCCGAGCCGGTCGGCGCCGCACCACTGCAGGGCCTGCCAGATGGACGGCAGTCCGAAGGCCTCGCCGGCGTGGATGGTGAAGTGGTTGTTCTCCCGCTTGAGGTACTCGAAGGCGTCGAGGTGCCGGGTGGGCGGGAAGCCGGCCTCGGCGCCGGCGATGTCGAAGCCGACGACGCCCAGGTCCCGGTAACGGTTGGCGAGTTCGGCGATCTCCAGGGCGCGGGCCGCGTGCCGCATGGCGGTGAGCAGGGCGCCCACCCGGATGCGGTGACCGCTCTCCCGGGCCAGCCGCTCCCCTTCCCGGAAGCCCTCGTTGACGGCCTCGACGACCTCTTCGAGGGTCAGGCCGCCCTCCAGGTGCTGCTCGGGCGCGTACCGCACCTCGGCGTACACGACCCCGTCCTCGGCGAGATCCTCGGCGCACTCGCGGGCCACCCGCACCAGCGCGTCCCGGGTCTGCATCACGCCGACGGTGTGCGAGAAGGTCTCCAGGTACCGCTCCAGGGAACCGGAGTCGGCGGCCTCGCGGAACCAGAGGCCGAGTTTGTCGGGGTCGCTCTCGGGAAGCCGGTCGTATCCCGTCTCCCGCGCGATGTCGACGATCGTGCCCGGACGCAGGCCGCCGTCGAGGTGGTCGTGCAGCAGAACCTTCGGCGCCCGGCGGATCTGGTCCGGCGTCGGGATGTTCGCGGTGCTCTGGCTCGTCATTGCCGCACTCTACTTCCTACGCGCGTAGATCGCTCGGTGTACAACTCCGTCGATACGTAACGGTGACCGCGCGGACGGTTCGTGTGCACCGACCCTTCTGACACTGTTCTGTCATGGCACACCAAGCGACGACGCCGGTGCGACGGGCCCGGCTGGGGAGGGCACTCGGCCCGGAGCCGACGACGGTGAGCGGCGTGGTGCTGCTGCTCCCCGGCGGCGACGAGGAGTCCGCCCGCAGACCGTCCCCCATGCTCGCCACCGCCTCCGTACGGGCGTTGGGCCGCCGGCTGGCCCGCGCGGGCCGCGACGACGGCCTCGCCGCGCACGTCGTCCACTACCGCTACCGCGGCTGGAACGGCAATGAGGCGCATCTCGCGGGCGACGCGTCCTGGGCGGCGGACGAGGTCGTACGACGCTACGGGGACGTGCCCGTGTGTCTGCTCGGCGTCGACATGGGCGGCCGGGCGGCGCTGCGGGCCGGCGGGCACGAGGCCGTCAACTCCGTGCTGGCGATCGCGCCTTGGCTGCCGGAGGACGACGTGGCGGCTTCGCCCGAACCGGTGAAGCAGTTGGTGGGGCGGCGGGTGCTGATCGTGCACGGCACGAACGACGAACGGACCGATCCCGAACTGTCGTTCAGGCTCGCCTCCCGGGCGAAGAAGGCGAACCGGGATGTGTGCCGGTTCGAAGTGCACGCGGACGGACACGGGTTGCATCAGTACCGGGGGGAAGTGCACGCGCTGGCGCGGGACTTCGTGAGCGGGGCGTTGTTCGGGACGTCGTTCGCCCGGCCGCTGGAGGACGCGTTCGCGGCTCCGCCGCCGTTGGGGTTGCGGATGCCGTTGGCCGCGGGGTTCGGAAAATCGTTGCGCCGGTGACGGTCAGGTCAGGTCAGGTCAGGTCAGGTCAGGAGACTCCCCTTTCTCGACAGGACGAACTTCTTGAAGGCGGCCACCGGGGGCGTGTCCGGACGGCCCTCCATCCACGCCACGCCGATCTCCCGTACCGCCCTCGGGGCCGTGACCGTCAGTTCCGCGACTCCCGGGCGGGGTACGGCCGGTGGGGGCAGGAGGGCGACTCCCAGTCCCGCCGCCACCAGGCCTCGTAGCGTCTCCGCCTCCTCGCCCTCGAAGGCGATCTTCGGGCGGAAGCCGGCCTCCTTGCAGACGTCGTCGGTGATGCTGCGCAGGCCGTAGCCGGGTTCCAGGGTCACGAAGGTCTCGTCGGCCGCCTCCGCGAGGCGGATCCGCTTGCGCGTCGCCAGGCGGTGGTCGGCCGGGACGACGAGGCGGAGTCTCTGGACGTCGAGGCGGTGGGCCACGACGTCGGGGGCGTCGAGGGTCGGTGACGTCAGCAGGCACAGGTCCAGCTCGCCCGCGCGCAGCCGCTCCAGCATGGCCTCGCCGTAGTTCTGGACGAGGCTGAAACGGACCCGGGGATGGTCGGCGCGGAAGGCGCGGATCAGACCGGGGACCGTCTCGGAGCCCATGGTGTGCAGGAAGCCGAACGCGACCTTGCCGGTGGTGGGGTCGGCGTCGGCACGGACCTCCTCGGCCGCCTTCTCGATCTCGGCGAGGGCGCGTTCGACCGAGGTGAGGAAGGTGCGGCCGGCGGGGGTCAACGACACCGTGCGGCCCCTGCGGGCGAACAGGTCGACGCCCAGGTCCTGTTCGAGGCGGACCATGGCCCGCGACAGGGTGGACTGCGGGACCTGCATCTCCTGCGCGGCCCGCGTGACGTGCTCGGTGCGCGCGACGCCGGCGAAGTACGCGAGGCGGGGCGCGAGGAGCGCGACGATGTCTTCTGTGTCACCGGACGGTGACAGTTGAGCCTGTGACCTCTGCTGATGCGCCATGGGAACGATTATGACGTTTCCGTGCATTGGACGGATGAACGGGAGCGTACGTAGCTTCGAAGCATGCCTCCCGCCGATACCGGGGCGTCCACCGTCGTGGCCGCCACGCCCTCCGTCCCCGCCTCCGACTCACGGCTGACCCCGGGCGGCCCCGGCTACCGCCGGATGAGCTTCGCCCTCTTCCTCGCGGGCGTCGCGACCTTCGCGCTCCTCTACTCCACCCAGGCCCTGCTGCCGCTGATCTCAAGCGAGTTCGGGGTGGCGGCCAGTGACGCGAGCTGGACGGTGGCGGCGGCGACCGGCGGACTCGCGCTGTTCGTGCTGCCGATGAGCGCGCTGTCGGAGCGGTTCGGACGTCGTACGGTCATGACCGCGTCGCTGGTGGTCGCGGTGAGCCTGGGTGTCCTGGTGCCGTTCGCGCCCTCGCTGGGCACGCTGGTGGCGCTGCGCTTCCTCCAGGGGGCCGCGCTGGCCGGGCTGCCCGCCTCCGCGACGGCGTATCTCGCCGAGGAGGTCCGGCCCAGGGCGCTGGTCACGGCGATCGGACTGTTCGTCGCGGGCAACAGCGTCGGCGGGATGAGCGGCCGGGTCATCACCGGGTGGGTCGCGCAGGAGTGGGGCTGGCGGGTGGCCGTCGGTGTCATCGGCGCGATCGCGGTGGCCTGCGCGGTGGCCTTCCGGCTGCTGCTGCCGGCGCCGACGCACTTCACGCCGGGCTCGCTGCGGCCCCGGGTGCTGGCCCGCACGGTCCGCGACCACCTCGCCGACCCGCTGCTGCGCCGGCTGTACGCGATCGGCGCCCTGTTCATGACCGTCTTCGGCGGGGTCTACACGGTGATCGGGTACCGCCTCACCGAGGCGCCCTTCTCGCTCCCCCAGGGCATCATCGGCTCGATCTTCCTGGTGTACCTGGTCGGCACGGTGTCGGCGTCCACGGCGGGACGCCTGGTGGGCCGGCTGGGCCGCCGCGGGGCGCTGTACCTCGCGGCCGGTACGACGGCCTCCGGGCTGCTGCTCTCCCTGGCGCCCTCGCTCCCGCTGGTCCTGCTGGGCCTGGTGCTGATCACCGCGGGCTTCTTCGCCGGGCACGCGTGCGCCTCCTCGGCGGTCAGCAAGACGGCCACGACCGGCCGCGCCCAGGCCTCGGCGCTGTACCAGTCGGCGTACTACATCGGCTCCAGCGCGGGCAGCACGGTGGGCGCGCTCGCCTTCCACGCCGGCGACTGGGCCGGGACGGTCGGCGTCGGACTGCTCGCGGTGGCCGGAGTCGTGACGATCACTCTCCTCGGGACCCGGGCGGCCCGGCTGGCCGCGCGCCCCGCGACCGCCTGACGCCGGTCCTCCACCCCACCTCTGACCTGCCCCTTTGTTCACTCCAGGGGCCATTGTCAGTGCCCTGCGGTAGCTTCCGAAGTGCTGGGCGCACAGAAGCGCGACAGAAACACCACAGGGGTGGGTGGACGATGAGCGACGGTACGGCGACGACGACGGACCTGGACGTCCGGCTGGAGAAACACCGCACGGAGCTGACGGGGTACTGCTATCGCATGCTCGGCTCCTCCTTCGAGGCCGAGGACGCGGTGCAGGACACCATGGTCCGCGCCTGGCGCAGCTACGAGAAGTTCGAGGGCCGCTCCAGCCTGCGCTCCTGGCTCTACCGCATCGCGACGAACGTCTGCCTGGACATGCTGACCGCGGGCAACAAGCGCGCCCGCCCGATGGACCTGAGCGAATCCACCCCGCTCGCCCAGGCCGCGCTCTCCCCCCGCCCGGACAACACCTGGCTGGAGCCCATGCCGGACGCGCGCGTGCTGCCCACGCCCGAGGACCCGGCGGAGGCCGCGGTGGCCAAGGAATCCGTGCGGCTCGCCTTCATGGCGGCCCTGCAGCAGCTGCCGGCCAAGCAGCGCGCGGTGCTCATCCTGCGCGAGGTGCTGGCCTGGCGGGCGAGCGAGGTCGCCGAGCTGCTCGACACGTCCGTCGCGTCGGTCAACAGCGCGCTGCAGCGGGCCCGGGCCACGCTCGCGGAGCGGGAGGACAAGGCGGCCGGCGCGGCCGTCTCCGACCCGCTGGACGAGGAGCAGCAGAAGCTCCTGGAGCGCTATGTGAAGGCGTTCGAGGGGTACGACATGACGGCGCTGACGGCGCTGCTGCACGAGGACGCGGTCATGACGATGCCGCCGTTCGACCTGTGGCTGACGGGCCACGACGACATCACCGGCTTCATGACCACGATCGGCTCCGCCTGCGAGGGCTCGCGGCTGCTGCCGGTGCAGGTCAACGGGTTGCCGGGGTTCGCCCAGTACAAGCCGGACCCGGAGGCGGGCGGCTACAGCCCGTGGGCGGTCCAGGTGCTGGAGATCTCAGACGGCCGGCTCACCGGGTTCCACTTCTTCCTCGACACCGAGCGGTGGTTCCCGCTCTTCGACCTGCCCCTCCATCTCGAAGCGGAGCCCGACCAGACCGAGGAGGGCGTGTAGCGCGGGATCGGGCTCGCGCAGCCTGATCCGGCCCCCGGCCCGCTTGGCGGCCAGCTGGAGCCGCGCGAGCAGATCCACCGCCCCGATCCCGGGCGGCCCGAGCGCGGCGACGTCCACGACGACGACGCCCGCCCCGGTCGCCTCCAGCCGCGTGCGCACGCCGTCGCACAGCCCGGCCACCTCGTCACGGGTGACGGGGCCGGGCAGCACGAGTACGGCGGGTGTCATGGCTTCCACGAGCGGTAGACCGACCGGACGGCCGGAACTCATCGCGGACCACGCGCTCACGGGGTGTGTCCGCCGACGGCAACGGGGTGTGCTCGCCGACGGCACGCGCTCAGGAGGCATGCCCGCCGACCGGGACCGCGATGGGGCCGGCCCCGAAGGACCGGCCCCTGATGTCCCCTGTCCTGCTGTCAGGCGATCCGCTCCAGCACCACCGGTGACGCCGTGAACGTCGTGCCCGGGGCCTCGATGTCGTAGGAGCCCAGTACCGCCTCGACCGCGTAGTCGAAGCGTTCGGGCGTGTCCGTGTGGAGGGTCAGCAGGGGCTGGCCCTCGGTGACCTCGTCGCCCGGCTTGGCGTGCAGTTCGACGCCCGCGGCGGCCTGCACCGGGTCCTCCTTGCGGGCGCGTCCCGCGCCCAGGCGCCAGGCGGCGATGCCGATGTCGTAGGCGTCCAGGCGGGTCAGGACACCCGAGGTCGGGGCCTTGATGACGTGCTGTTCCTTGGAGGTGGGCAGGGTCGCGTCCGGGTCGCCGCCCTGAGCCGCGATCATGCGGCGCCAGACGTCCATCGCCGAGCCGTCGGCCAGGGCCTTGGCCGGGTCCGCGTCCTTCACGCCGGCCGCGTCGAGCATCTCGCGGGCCAGGGCGAGGGTCAGTTCGACGACGTCCGCGGGGCCGCCGCCGGCCAACACCTCGACGGATTCCCGGACTTCGAGAGCGTTGCCCGCGGTCAGACCGAGTGGGGTCGACATGTCCGTCAGCAGCGCGACCGTCTTCACGCCGTGGTCGGTGCCGAGGCCGACCATCGTCGACGCCAGTTCGCGCGCGTCCTCGATCGTCTTCATGAAGGCGCCCGTGCCCACCTTCACGTCCAGGACCAGCGAGCCGGTGCCCTCCGCGATCTTCTTCGACATGATCGAGGAGGCGATCAGCGGGATCGCCTCGACCGTGCCGGTGACGTCCCGCAGCGCGTACAGCTTCTTGTCCGCCGGGGCCAGTCCGTCGCCCGCCGCGCAGATCACCGCGCCGGTCCCGTCGAGGACGGACAGCATCTCCTCGTTCGAGAGCAGCGCGCGCCAGCCCGGGATCGACTCCAGCTTGTCCAGGGTGCCGCCGGTGTGGCCAAGACCCCGGCCCGACAGCTGCGGGACGGCCGCGCCGCAGGCCGCCACCAGCGGGGCCAGCGGGAGGGTGATCTTGTCGCCGACACCACCCGTGGAGTGCTTGTCGGCCGTCGGGCGGGACAGCGCGGCGAAGTCCATGCGCTCGCCGGAGGCGATCATCGCGGCGGTCCAGCGGGCGATCTCGCGCCGGTTCATGCCGTTGAGCAGGATGGCCATCGCGAGCGCGGACATCTGCTCGTCGGCGACCTCCCCGCGGGTGTACGCGTCGATGACCCAGTCGATCTGTGCGTCGCTGAGCTCACCGCGGTCCCGCTTGGTGCGGATGACGGAGACGGCGTCCATGGCCATGGCTTGGTTCCTTCCGAGGGTTCCAGCAGCCGTGCGGCCCCCGAGCGATGGCGACAACTCGGCGGGGCCGCACGGGTGTTACTTGGTGAGGTGGTCCGGGCCGAAGGCCTGCGGCAGCATCTCCGACAGCGGCAGAACCCCCGCCGGGGTCTCCAGCAGCAGCTCCGGGCCGCCGAACTCGTACAGCAGCTGGCGGCAGCGGCCGCACGGGACGAGGATCTCGCCCCGCCCGTCGACGCAGGTGAAGTGCGTCAGCCGCCCGCCGCCGGTGCGCTGCAGCTCCGAGACCAGACCGCACTCGGCGCACAGGCCGAGACCGTACGACGCGTTCTCGACGTTGCAGCCGGAGACCGTGCGGCCGTCGTCGACCAGCGCGGCGACGCCGACCGGGAAACCCGAGTAGGGGGCGTAGGCGTGGGACATGGCCTCGCGGGCCACCTCCCGCAGTCCGTCCCAGTCGACGTCCGGCCGCGAGGTCACTTGCCCTGGCCCTTGCGGTAGCGCATGCCGTCCGCCTTCGGCATCCGCAGGCGCTGCGCGGAGAGCGAGAGCACCAGCAGGGTGACGACGTACGGGGTGGCGCCCACGAAGTCGCTCGGGACCTCGTCGGTGAGCAGGTACCAGAGCAGGACGAGGACGGCCATGCCGGCGCTGATGCCGCCCTGCCACAGCGCCTTCTTGTACAGCTTCCAGCCGGCCAGTACGGCGAGCAGGACGACAAGGAGCAGGAGCAGCGCGTGGACGGTCTCGCCGCCGTTGCGCAGCTGGAGCGCGTCGGAGTAGCCGAACAGCCCCGCGCCCATGGCCAGGCCGCCGGGCCGCCAGTTGCCGAAGATCATCGCCGCGAGACCGATGTAACCGCGCCCGCCGGTCTGGTTCTCCAGGTACGTGTGCGAGGTGACCAGCGCGAGGAAGGCACCGCCGAGACCGGCGAGGCCGCCGGAGACGGCGACGGCGACGTACTTGTACTTGTAGACGTTGACGCCGAGGGACTCCGCGGCGATCGGGTTCTCGCCGCAGGAGCGCAGCCGCAGGCCGAACGCGGTGCGCCACAGCAGCCACCAGCTGCCGACGAACAGCAGCGCGGCGAACACCGTGACCACGGACAGGTCGCTGACCAGGCCGCCGAGGATGCCGGCGAGGTCGGAGATCAGGAACCAGTGGTGCTTCTCGACGGAGCTCAGCGCGTCCGAGAGGCCGGGTACGTCGATGTTGGGCAGCGAGTCCACGGGCGGGGACTGCTTGGGGTTGCCGCCCGCGTCGGCCGCCTTGCCGTCCGAGAAGAAGATCTTGGCGAGGTACTGGGTGGCGCCGAGCGCGAGCAGGTTGACCGCGACACCGGAGACGATGTGGTCGACGCCGAAGGTGACGGTCGCGACCGCGTGCACCAGGCCGCCTAGGACACCGAAGCCGATGCCGCACAGCAGGCCAAGCCAGGGGTTGGACTGCCAGCCGATCCAGCCGGCGCCGAAGGTGCCGAGGATCATCATGCCTTCGAGGCCGATGTTGACCACGCCGGCCCGCTCCGACCACAGACCGGCGAGACCGGCCAGGCCGATCGGTACGGCCAGCGCCAGCGCGGCGCTGACCTGGCCCTCGGAGGTGAGCTGGTCGGCGCCGGTGATGACGCGGACCGCGGCGACGAGCAGCAGCGCGCCCGCGACGATCATCAGGATCTGGCCGAGCGAGCGGCTCGATCGGGTGCGTCCGCTGTCCGCCTTGGGCGCCGCGGGGGGCGGCGTGTCGGTCATCGTGGCAGTCATCGCGCCACCTCCTGCTTCTCGGTCGGGGCGGCGGCCTGGGCGGCGAGCTCCGCGCCGACCCGCTGCTGCTGGCGCTTGAGGCCGTAGCGGCGCACGATCTCGTAGGCGATGACGACGCACAGGACGATGACGCCCTGGATCACGCCGAGGATCTCCTTGTCGTAGCCCTCGAACTCAAGGTGGTTGGTGGTGCGCTCCAGGAAGCCCCACAGCAGGGCGCCGAGCGCGATGCCGACCGGGTGGTTGCGGCCGAGCAGCGCGATGGCGATGCCGGTGAAGCCGATGCCGACCGGGAAGTCGTTGCTGAACTGGTGGCTGTCGTTGAGCAGGGTCGGCATGCCGATCAGACCGGCCACCGCGCCCGAGATCACCATGCTGGTGGCGACCATCTTCTTGACCGAGACACCGCTCGCGGCGGCCGCGCTCTCGGACTGGCCCACCGTGCGCAGGTCGAAGCCGAACCGGGTGCGGCCGAGCACGAACCAGTAGGCGATGCCGACGAGCACGGCGATGACGATGAAGCCCCACAGCTCGCCCGCCGCACCCGTGTTGATCTGGAAGAAGTACGAGGAGGAGGGCAGCGGGTCGGTGGAGACGACCGTGCCGCCGCTCTGCAGCTCGGCGAGCTTTCCGGGCTGGAGCAGGAAGGCGATGATCGCGGTGGCGATCGAGTTCAGCATGATCGTCGAGATGACCTCGCTGACTCCGCGGGTCACCTTCAGGACGCCCGCGATGGCCGCCCACACGGCGCCGGTGCCCATCGCGCACAGGATGATCAGCGGGATGGAGATCCAGCCGGGCGTGGTCAGCGCGCCGCCGAGGACGGCGGCGAAGAACGCGGCGATGCGGTACTGACCGTCGACGCCGATGTTGAACAGGTTCATCCGGAAGCCGATGGCCACCGAGACACCCGCCAGGTAGTACGTCGTCGCCTTGTTGAGGATGTAGACCTGGCTGTCGCTCGCGGAGCCGTAGGTCAGCATGTCGCTGAAGGCGGCGCCCGGGTTCTTGCCGGTGGCGAGGATCACCAGGGCGGTGACGACGAGCGCGGCGACGATCGCGAGCAGCGGGGCCGCGATACCGAGGAGCAGCCGCTCCTTGTCGATGCGTTGGGTCAGCTTCTTCATCGGGCGTCGTCCTCTGTGCGCTCCGGGCCGGAGGCCTCTGTGTGCTCCAGGTGGCCGGTGGCCGCGCCCGTCATGGCGGAGCCCAGCTCCTCGGGGGTGATGGTGGCGGGGTCGGCGTCGGCGACCAGCCGGCCGCGGTACATGACCCGCAGGGTGTCGGAGAGGCCGATGAGCTCGTCCAGGTCGGCCGAGATCAGCAGCACGGCCAGGCCCTCGCGGCGGGCCTCGCGGATGTGGTCCCAGATCGCGGCCTGCGCGCCGACGTCCACACCGCGGGTGGGGTGGGCGGCGATGAGCAGCTTGGGCGAGTGGCTCATCTCGCGGCCGACGATCAGCTTCTGCTGGTTGCCGCCGGACAGCGAGGCGGCCGTCACGTCGATGCCGGGGGTGCGGACGTCGTACGCCTCGATGATGCGGCCGGTGTCGGCGCGGGCGCCCTTGATGTCGAGCAACTGGCCGTGGGAGTTGGGGCGTTCGGTGACGTGGCCGAGGATGCGGTTCTCCCACAGCGGGGCTTCCAGGAGGAGGCCGTGGCGGTGGCGGTCCTCGGGGATGTAGCCGATGCCGGCCTCGCGGCGGTGGCGGGTGGGGGCGTGCGAGATGTCGGTGTCGCCGAGGGTGATGACACCGGCGTCCGGGTCGCGGATGCCCATGATCGCCTCGACCAGCTCGGACTGGCCGTTGCCCTCCACGCCCGCGATGCCGAGGACTTCACCCTGATGGATGGTGAAGGAGATCGCGTCGAGGATGACGCGCTCGACGCCGTCGAGGTCGGTCTGGCTCAGGTTGAGCTTGTCGACCTTCAGCAGCGGGACGTCGGTGACCGTGGACTCCTCGGTCTCCGGCGTCGGCAGCTCACTGCCGACCATCAGCTCGGCGAGCTGCTTGGGGGTGGTGCCGGCCGGCTCGACCGTGCCGACGGTGGTGCCGCGGCGGATGACGGTGATCTCGTCGGCCACGGACAGCACTTCGCCCAGCTTGTGGGAGATGAAGATGACGGTGAGGCCCTCGGCCTTGAGCTCGCGCAGGTTGTCGAAGAGGGCCTCGACCTCCTGCGGCACGAGAACCGCGGTGGGCTCGTCGAGGATGAGCGTCTTGGCGCCGCGGTAGAGGACCTTGAGGATCTCCACGCGCTGGCGGTCGGCGACCCCGAGCTCTTCGAGCAGGACGTCGGGCCGCACGTTCAGGCCGTACGCGTCGGAGATCTCCTTGATCTTCGTGCGCGCCCCGGCGCCGATGCCGTGCAGCTTCTCCGCTCCCAGGACGACGTTCTCCAGGACGGTGAGGTTGTCGGCCAGCATGAAGTGCTGGTGGACCATGCCGATGCCGCGGGCGATGGCGTCGGCCGGGTTGTTGAAGGTGACCGTCTCGCCGCCCACGGTGATGGTGCCCTCGTCCGGCTGCTGCATGCCGTAGAGGATCTTCATCAGGGTGGACTTGCCGGCACCGTTCTCACCGCACAGGGCGTGCACGGTGCCGGTGCGGACGGTGATGTCGATGTCCTTGTTGGCCACGACACCGGGGAATCGCTTGGTGATGCCGCGCAGTTCGACGGCAGCGGGAGGGCTGGACGCGTTGATGGCGCACTCTCCTGAAGGGGAAAGGGGCTCGTTAGGGGAGGGCAGGCGTCGGCGACGCTAGCGCGGCAACTCCCCGCTACACGCGTAGAGTTGACACATTGTTATGGCTCGACGAGGGGTTGTCGAGACCCCTCGCCGAGCCAGGGTTCCGGCGGGAACCGTCAGGTCAGCTGGTCTTGACCTTGACGGTGCCGTCGACGATCTTCGCCTTCGCGGCGTCCAGCTGGGTCTTGATGTCGTCGATGAAGCCACCGCTGGTGGCCAGGCCGACACCGCCCTTTTCGAGCGAGTAGATCTGGTTGCCGGTCAGCGGCTTGCCGTCGTGCACGGACTTGACGAAGTCGTACACGCCGACGTCGACGTTCTTCACCATCGAGGTCAGGATCGAGTTCTTGTACTTCGACAGACCCGGGATGTTGTACTGGTCGGAGTCCACGCCGATGGCCCAGGCACCCTTGACCGCGGAGACGGCCTCGATCGAGCCGTTGCCGGAGGAGCCGGCCGCGGCGTAGATCACGTCGGCGCCGTTGTCGAGCTGGCCGGACGCGGCCTCCTTGCCCTTGTCGGGGCTGGCGAAGCCGGACAGGTCGGAGCCGTGGGTCAGGTACTGGACGTCGACCTTGACCTTGGAGTTGGTGTCCTTGACGCCCTGGACGTAACCGGCCGCGAACTTCTTGATCAGCGGGGTGTCCACACCGCCGATGAAGCCGACGTGGTCCTTCTTGGTCTTCAGCGCCGCCGCGACACCCGCCAGGTAGGAGCCCTGCTCCTCGGTGAAGGTGATGCTGTCGACGTTCTTCGCCGTCGCGACCGAGTCGATCAGACCGAAGCTGACCTTCGGGTACTTGGCGGCGACCTTGTCGACCGAGGTGGCGTAGGAGAAGCCGACGGCCACGATCGGGTTGTAGCCGGCGTCCGCCAGGTCGGTCAGGCGCTGCTCGCGGTCGGCCTCCGTGTCGGAGCTCTTGGCGGTCAGTTCCTTGATGGAACCGCCGAACTCCTTCTCGGCCTTGTCGGCACCGCGCGCGGCGGAGTCGTTGAAGGAACGGTCACCACGGCCGCCGACGTCGTAGGCGAGGCCGATCTTGATGCCCTTGCCGCTCCCGGAGGAGGCGGACGACGAGGTGTCGCTGTCGGAGGAGGTACTGCCACAGGCTGTGGCAGTCAGTGCGAGAGCTGCGGAAGCGGCGACCGCAGCGGAAAGCTTGGCTACCCGGCGCACGGGAAGGCTCCTTCACCTGACCTGAGCGCCATATCGGCGCTGGATGTGAGCACCATGCCAGTGCTCAGGCCTGCACGCCCATGCGGCGTCGGCTTCGCGGCATCGTAACGCGCGTAGATGTCAGAAAAAGACCTACTCCAAAGCCGTTATCGATTCGAGGCAAACGGCGTCTGAACTCGGGCTCCGACCCTCTGACACGGGTGGATTTCGAACGGTGCACGATTGGCTTACAACCGTGTTGCGCCGGACGGCGCAACAGCCCTCGTGGGGGCTGTTGCGCGTCCTGCGACTACTCCGCGGCGTCCAGCAGCGCGGCGGCGGTGAACATCTCCACGCCCACGGTGATCGCGGACTCGTCGGCGTCGAAGTCGCCCTGGTGCAGATCGCGTACGGTCCGCTCCCCCGGGGTGCGGACGCCGAGCCGGGCCATGGCGCCGGGCACGTGCTCCAGGTACCAGGAGAAGTCCTCGCCGCCCAGGCTCTGCTCGGTGGACTCGACGGCGTCCGCGCCCAGGCGGGCGGTCATGGCGTCACGCAGCAGGTCGGTGACGACCGGGTCGTTCACGACCGGCGGGACGCCTCGGACGTAGGTGATCTCCGACTTGGCGCGGTGCAGGTTGGCGATCTCGTCGATCGCGGCGACCACGATGTCGGGCGCCTGCCGCCAGGTCTCCAGGTCCAGGCAGCGCACGGTGCCGGAGAGCTCGGCGTGCTGCGGGATGACGTTCGGTGCGTGCCCGGTCTCGATCCGGCCCCAGGTGACGGCGAGTCCGCTACGGCTGTCCACGCGCCGGCCGACCAGGGCGGGCACGTCGGTGGCGACCCGGGCGGCGGCGGTGACCAGGTCGGTGGTCAGGTGCGGGCGCGCGGTGTGGCCGCCGGGGCCGTCGAGGGAGACCTCAAGGCGGTCGCAGGCGGAGGTGATGGCGCCGTGCCGCAGGCCGATCCGGCCGGCGTCCACGCGGGGGTCGCAGTGCACGGCGACGATCCGTCCCACGCCGTCCAGCACCCCGCACTCGATGGCGTCGGCGGCGCCGCCGGGCAGCACCTCCTCGGCGGGCTGGAAGAGCAGCCGCACGGGCCGCGGCAGCAGGCCCTCCTTGTGCAGCTCGGCGAGGACGAGGCCGGCGCCGAGGACCACGGTGGTGTGGATGTCGTGACCGCAGGCGTGCGCGCGGTCGGGCACGGTGGAGCGGTACGCGCACTCACTCTTCGTGTCCGGGATCGGCAGCGCGTCGATGTCGGCCCGCAGGGCGAGCATGGGCCGCCCGCCGTCCCACTCGCCGATGTCACAGATGAGCCCGGTCCCGATGGCGAGCACCCGCGGCTTCAGCCCCGCCTGCTCAAGGCGGGCCTTGATCGCCGCGGTCGTGCGGAACTCCTGGTTGCCCAGCTCGGGGTGCATGTGCAAGTCGCGGCGGAAGGCGACGAGTTCGGCACGCAGGGCGGCGGGCAGCGTGCCGGGAAGCGATGCTTCCCCGGGCAGATCGGCCTCGGACTCCAGTGACATAAGTTGCTTCACCCTCTGAAGGGTAGGACGCCGGAGGGACCAACTGACCCTCGATCAACAAAAGTTCAACCCGTTAGGGGAAGAAAATCTGGTCGCCCGACGCGTATGTATCGGTTCGGATGGGTAAACTCGCCCGTTTTCCGGTCGGGCGGATCATGAGATCCACGGAGAGTCACTCCTTCAACGGATACCACGCTCGGCACGCACCCGGCGGTTCTGTTCACCTGTCGGGACCGCACTGTCGCACAACCGTGGCGGGACGCTCCGCCGGGAGAACGGGAGGTGCCGCCCCGATGAACCGGCGGACGGGCGCGTCCGGGCCGCACTAGGGTGCGGCCACGTGAGCCCAGAAACCGCGGATTTCCTGCACACCACCCGGACCTCGTACGACACGATCGCCGACGCCTACACCGAGCAGTTCTCGGACTGGCTGGGCATCCACACCCTGGACAGAGCCCTGATCACCGGCTTCGCGGAGCTGGTGGCAGAGGCGGGCGGCGGGCCGGTGGCCGACATAGGCAGCGGCCCCGGCCATGTCACCGCCCGGCTCCAGCGGCTCGGCATCCCCGTCTTCGGCGTGGACCTCTCGCCCCGCATGGTGGAACTGGCCCGCCGGGCCCACCCCGACGTGCGCTTCCACGTGGGATCGATGACGTCCCTGGACCTGCCGTCCGAGACCCTCGGCGGAATCGTCGCCCTCTACTCGATCATCCACGTCCCCGACGACCGGCTGCCGACGGTATTCACCGAGTTCCACCGCCTCCTGGCCCCCGGCGGCCACGTCCTGCTCGGCTTCCAGAGCGGCGACGACGACGGCCGCCTGCACCTCGCCGAACGCTTCGGCCACGACATCTCGCTCGACTACTACTGGCGCACCCCGGACGCGGTGACGGAACAACTGGCCAAGGCGGACCTCGTCCCGGTCACCCGCGTAATCCGGGAACCCCAGGACACGGAGACCCGCCCACGCGCGTTCCTGGTGGCCCGCAAGGACGGCTGAGCCGAGCCCTCGGGTCAGGCCACCACCGTCACCGACGACAGTCTGGTGACGTCCTTCGCCGTGCCCGTCACGCCCGAGAGGAAGCCCTGGGCGCGGGGAGAGGCCTTGTCCGTGAGCCAGCCGGGGTCGATGTCGCAGACGGCGACGCGGACCTCGGTGCCGGCCAGGGCGAGCGGGAGGGTGTGGACGACCGTCGAGGGGAAGCTGAGGATCGTGCGGCCGATCGGGCCGCGGCGGGCGATCAGCTCAAGGGGCAGGTCGGGGCGGACGATCTCCAGGCCCGTCTCGGTGGCCAGCCGGTGGAGCTTCTCGGTGCTCTCGCGGCGGTGCGCGAAGTACCGGGTGGCGCCGTGGGCCTTGGCGAGGTGCTGGACGGCCTCCAGGTAGCGCTCGCCGTCCACCACGCCGGTCTCCACCAGCGAGGTGCCGACCATGTCGGCGCCCTTGGTGATGCGCGGCGGTCCGAAACGCGCGCGGGTCCAGGAGAAGTCGTTGGCGGTGACGGTCACACCGACCGGCGTCTCGTCCATCGGCATGGAGGAGAAGACCTCGACCCGCCGCTTCGCGCTCGGGGTGAGGCGGTGGCGGGCCCGGGAGGACACCGGGGCGAAGAGCAGGTCCCGCGCGCCGGGCCGGCCGCCCTTGCGGTGCCAGCGCACCAGCCGCTCCCCGCGGGCCAGTTGGGCGACGAACTCCATGGTCGCGGTGCCGTCGTCGACGACGACGAGGTCGCGGGCCTTGGTGATGGTCAACAGCAGTTGTACGTAACGGGAGAAGGGGTCGCCCAGGACGACCCGGGGTGCCCGCCGGAGCAGGCCGCTGAGGCCGCCGATCGTCTGGAACGGAGCGGCCGGACCTCCGCGGGCCTCCTCCCAGCGGACGTGGTGACCCTCCTCGCGGGCCAGCTCCGCCATCCGGCGCAGCTGACCGCGGGTCATCGGGTCGGTCGGGGACAGCACGACGAGGGTGAGCTCCGCGCCGGGCGCATGGGCATGCGCCCACTCCAGCACGTTCAGGAGCTGTACCGGGCTCTCGACGAACGCGAGCGTGGGGTGGCCGGCGGATCCGGCGCGGGGGCTCATCGACGTATGACCGTCCCTGTGTGGATCAGACCGAAACCGGCTCGCCCGCGGCGGCGGCGATCTCCGCCTCGGCGACGACGCCAGGCACGCGGCGCAGCTTCTTCATCGGGCCGAGCTCCGAGTCGTAGACCTTCTTGACGCCGTCACCGAGCGAGGCCTCGATGGTACGGATGTCACGCACGAGGCGCTGCAGGCCCTGCGGTTCGACCGAGGCGGCCTGGTCGGAACCCCACATCGCGCGGTCCAGGGTGATGTGACGCTCGACGAAGGTGGCGCCCAGCGCGACCGCGGCGAGGGTGGTCTGCAGGCCCGTCTCGTGACCGGAGTAGCCGATCGGCACGTTCGGGTACTCGGCCTGGAGGGTGTTGATGACGCGGAGGTTGAGCTCCTCGGCCTGCGCGGGGTAGGTCGAAGTGGCGTGGCACATCAGGATGTTGTCCGAGCCAAGGACCTCGACCGCGTGGCGGATCTGCTTCGGGGTGGACATGCCGGTGGAGAGGATGACCGTGCGGCCGGTGGCGCGCAGGGCGCGCAGCAGCTCGTCGTCGGTCAGCGACGCGGAGGCGACCTTGTGGGCGGGGACGTCGAACTTCTCCAGGAAGGCGACGGCCTCGGTGTCCCACGGGGAGGCGAACCAGTCGATGTTCTTGCTCTTGGCGTACTCGTCGATCTGGCGGTACTCGTCCTCGCCGAACTCGACGCGGTGGCGGTAGTCGATGTAGGTCATGCGACCCCAGGGGGTGTCGCGCTCGATGTCCCACTGGTCGCGCGGGGTGCAGATCTCCGGGGTGCGCTTCTGGAACTTGACCGCGTCGCAGCCGGCTTCGGCGGCGGCGTCGATCAGCTTGAACGCGTTCTCCAGCTCACCGTTGTGGTTGATGCCGATCTCGCCGACGACGTAGACCGGGTGACCGGGTCCTGCGGTCTTCGAACCGAAGGTGCGCAGACGGGAGTTGCTCATGTCGGAAACAGTCCTTACTTGTTGAGGGAATCGAGAGAGGGGCCGAGGATCCAGCTGGCGATCTCTCGGATCGCGCCGTCGCCACCGGGAACGGTGGTGACCGCACGGGCGGCGCCGCGTACCACGTCGTGGGCGCTCGCGACCGCCACGGGCCAGCCCACGAGGGCGAAGCACGGGAGGTCGTTGACGTCGTTGCCGACGTAGAGCACGCGCTCGGGCGCGATGCCCTGCTCCTCGCACCACTGCTTCAGTGCGAGGTCCTTCCGGTCGATGCCGTGCAGGACCGGGATCTGCAGCTTCCGGGCCCGCGCGGCGACGACAGGGTTCTGCTCCGTGGAGAGGATCAGCATCTTCAGGCCGGTCTTGCGCAGCGCGGCGATGCCGAGTCCGTCGCCGCGGTGCACGGAGACGAACTCCTTTCCATCGGCGTCGATCAGCACCCGGTCGTCTGTCTGGGTGCCGTCGAAGTCCAGTACGACCGCGTCGATGTCGGCGCCGGTCGGCAGCGAACCGGGGCGGTCCGCGTCGAAGAGGGGGGCGAGCGCCCGGGCGCGGGCGAGCTCGTGGTGGTCGTCGATCTCCAGCACCCGGGCCGGGTCGGTGCGCACGAGTTCGGTGCGGCCGAAGAAGCGGTGCTGGTGCTCGCGGAAGCCGGCCGCGTCCATCGCGTAGACGGCGCCGGTCTCCAGGAAGTCCTGGGGGCGGTCCTGGCGGCGGGGGCGGAAGGACTTGTCGTGGTTGACGCCGTAGCCGCCGCCGGTGGCCGCGTCGGCCTCCGCGACGGTGCCGGCCCTCGCCTCGTCGTCGGCGTCGCGCCACACGAAGCCGTGGAAGGGGGCGACGGTCAGGGCGCTGTCGGCGCCGTTGTCGACGACGGCGCCGACGACGCCGTCCACGTCCTCGCGGATGATGAACGGGCTGGTGCACTGCACGAGCAGCACGACGTCGACCGTGGCCCCGTGCAGGGCCTCGTGCGCGTCCATGGCGTGCAGCACGGCGGCCTCGGAGGTGGCGGTGTCGCCGGCGATGGCGGCGGGCCGCAGCACGACCTCGGCGCCCGCCGAGCGGGCCGCGGCGGCGATGGCCTGGTCGTCGGTGGAGACCACGACGTCCGTCACCAGCCGGCTGGCCCGGCACTCACGCACGGCACGGGCCACCAGCGGTACGCCGCCCACAGAGGCGAGGTTCTTCGCGGGCACGCCCTTGGAACCGCCACGCGCGGGAATCACCGCGAGCACCCGGCGCACCGAAGCGCCTCGACCCGCTTCGGGGTTGGACATGGGCTCTACTCCTTGGGAGGGGGTCGGGGACGGCGGTCGCTCGGTGGGGCGGGGGCTCACAGGTCGCCCATCCGTCGGATCACCGGGGCGACGCGCTGTACGCCGTGGCGGTAGGCGCCGCGGGCGGCGCGGCGGACTATCTGCTTGACCGCGCTGGGTTCCTTGTCGGCGGCGGGGGCGCCGGGCAGCGGGCTGCCGTCCGGGCCGAGGTGGTGGCGGGCGAGGATGCCGGGCAGGTAGCCGGGCGCGGTCGCCGGTGTGTAGTACGGGGTGAGGGGCGCGAGGCCGCCGGGCCGGCCGAGCAGCTTGGTGATCCGCTCGCGCGCCGCGTCGAAGGCGGTGGCGTACGAACCGTCCGCGGCGACGCCCTGGCGGGCCACCCAGTCCTCGTCGGGCTCGGGCCGGTGCCCCTCGTCGAGCTGGTCCCAGGAGGCGAGGCAGCCGGAGCCCACGAAGTGGTGGTTGCCGAGCACCTCGCGCACGCCCAGGTCGCTGAGGATGACGGTTGGGATACGTCGGTGCAGGGACTCCAGCGCGGCCGTCGAGCTGATGGTGACCAGCAGGTCGGTGCGGTCGAGGACCTCGCCCATGTTCCCGTACACCAGGCGGAAGTTGGCCGGTGCGTCGAGCTTCTGGGCCAGCTTCTGGTAGGGCAGTTCCTCGATGTGCGTGGTGTGTTCGCCCGGCCGCGAGCGCAGCTTGAGCAGCACCTCGCGCTCGGGGTGCTTGCGCGCGTGCCGGATCAGCCGCTCCAGCAGGTACGTACGGTCCTTGCGGCTGTCCGGTACGGACGGCTGCGCGGCGAACACCACGGTGTACGGGTCGTGTTCACCTTCGTAGGGAGCGCCGCCGAGGAACGGGAGTGCCACCTCCGTCACCGACGAGGCGTCCGCGCCCACCCCTTCGTACACACCTCTGAAACGCTCCGCGTCCTGACGGGAGTTGGCGAGGACGAGGTCCGCGCCGTGCCGCAGCAGCAGGCCGTCGGCGAGCTTCTCGTAGACGACGCCGACATAGCCGGTGACGACGACGGGACGCCGCTTGCGGCCCTCCCACACGCGCTTGAGGCCGTGCAGCATGGCCTGGACGCCGCCGCCGACGAGGGCGAGCACGACGAGGTCGTACTCCTCCTCGGCCATGACGCGCAGGAACTCCAGCGCCGTGACCTCCTTCAGCGAGTCCACATGGACGCCCACTTCGGCCAGTTGGCGCGCCGTCGGCGTGGCCCGGCCGCGCAGCAGGAATCCACTGAGCTCGGGGCCGACTTGCGCGGCGTCGCGCCCTGCGGCTTCCATGGTCGGGCCCGGAACGATACGAGCCGCGGTCAACGCACCCCATTTCCAGCGGGTGTCGGAGTCCGCGAGAACAGCGATTCTCATGGGCTTAGTTGTACTAGGCGGCACAACGAAGACGCTAGGAAGCAAATCCAAGGTGCGGCCCAACCGCACCTGGCCAAAAAGTTAACAACACATCGCCGAGAGCCGAACTGGCTCGCCAAAGCCTCGGAAGTACATGGGATGCACCGTTCCGACACATGGAGTTCACCCGCCGTACGGGTACCGGAAAGTTCCGCAGCCGAGCCGCCTCCTAGGCTTTTGCGGGTGCCAAAGCTCTCCGTGATCGTGCCGTTCTACAACGTGCAGCAATATGCCCCGGACACCCTCAGAAGCCTCCGCCTCAACGCTCGACCGGATTTCGAGTTCGTTCTTGTGGACGATCATTCGAAGGATGAAACTCCGGCCATCCTTGAACGCGCCGCCGAGGAACTGTCGGACGTGGCCCAGGTGCGCTACGTCCGCCACGACAAGAACGGAGGCCTCGCCACCGCGCGCAACACCGGTCTGGACGCGTCGAGCGGCGAGTACCTGACCTTCCTCGACGGGGACGACTGGCTGGCCCCCGGCTACTACGAGGAGCTGGTGGCGGCCATGGAGAAGCTGGACTGCGACTTCATCCGCACCGACCACGTACAGGCGACCGCCCGCTCCCGCTCGGTGCACCGGGTCCCGCACGGGCGCCGCTGGGAGGTCATGAACCCGCGCGAGGCGATCCTGCCCGCACACCGCACGACCTCCGTGGACTACGCCTACGCCTGGGCCGGCGCCTACCACCGCCGGCTCCTGGAGAAGGGCCTGCTGCACTTCACGGACGGGCTGCGCACCGCCGAGGACCGGCCGTGGATCTGGAAGCTGCACCGCGAGGCGGAGTCGTTCGCCGTGGTGAGCCTGCTCGGCGTCTTCTACCGGCGCGGGGTCGCCTCCTCGCTCACCCAGATCGGTGACGTCCGGCAGCTCGACTTCATCCGCGCCTTCGACCAGGTCGTCGAGGAGACGGCGCTCGACCCGGACGCCGAGCGGCTGCTGCCGAAGGCCGTGCGGACGTACTGCGCGATCATCGCCCACCACCTCGCGGACGACTCCAAGTGGGAGCCGGCCGTGGCCAAGCAGCTGCGGACCATGAGCGCGGCGGCCATACAGCGCATGCCGCAGGAAGCGCTGGGTGACGTGCTCGACACCATGGACTTGCGCCGCTCCGCCAAGCTGCGGCGGCTGCGGCGCCGGATCACCACAGCGAAGGCGGCCGCCTGATGCCCCGTACCACCCGGATCTTCTGCGTCTCGACGCTGTACGGCGCGGCCACCCTCGCCGCCGCCATAGAGTCCGACCTCTTCCCGGAGACGGACGGCGACCGGCAGGTGCTGCTGGTCTTCAACAACTCCGCGACGCCGGAGACCACGCCGGCCGTCGACCGGATGCCGGGCTTCGAGCCGCTGCGCGACCACTTCGACGCCGTGCTGTCGTGGAACGAGGCCATCCGCCCCTTCCACCCGGGCGCGTGGGCGCCGCGGCCCGACGACATCCCGCTCTTCGAGCGCTATCTGCGGCTGCTGTGGGAGCTGGGCGACGACAAGGTGGAGCTGGTCCTGGAGTCCATCCAGGTCGCCCCCGCCCTCACCGTGGCCCAGCTGTTCACCGAGGCCCCGGTCGAGGTCTACGCCGACGGTCTGATGAGCTACGGCCCCACCCGCAACAAGCTCGACCCGCTGGTCGGCACGCGGGTGCGGCGGCTGCTCCACCTCGACCTGGTGGCCGGTCTCACGCCGATGCTGCTGACCGAGTTCGACGTGCCGGCGCAGGTCGTGCCCACCACCGCCTTCCTGAAGGTGATGGGCGAGCTCACCGCCGCCGTGCCCGAGGCGCCGGTGCTGCCGGCCAACTCGGCGCTGCTGCTCGGCCAGTACCTGTCCGCGCTGAACATCCTCTCCGCCAAGGAAGAGGAGGAACTGCACGTGCGGATGATGCGCGGGGCGGTCGAGCGGGGTCACCGCGCGATCGTCTTCAAGCCGCATCCCACCGCACCGGCCCGCTACAGCCGGATCCTGGAGGCGGAGGCCGAGAAGCTGGGCGTCGACCTCACCGTCCTGGACCTGCCGGTGCTGGCCGAGGTGCTGTTCGAGAAGTCCCCGCCCGCGCTGGTCGTCGGCTGCTTCTCGACCGCCCTGTTCACCGCGGCCGCGTTCTACGACCTGCCCGTGGCCCGGGTCGGCACCGAGCCGTTGCTCGACCGCCTCACGCCGTACCAGAACAGCAACCGGGTCCCGGCCGTCCTCGCGGACGCGGTGATCCCGGACCTGGAGGGCCGCAAGGGCGAGGAAACGGTGGCGGCCAAGACGCTGGGCGGCCTTGTCACCGCGGTCGGTTTCACCATGCAGCCGCAGATCCACCCCTCGCTGCGCCCGGCGGCGGAGAAATATCTGTCGAAGGAATTCGGCCCGCGCACCCAGCGCTACTTCAAGCGCAAGCGACTCACCTCGCTGGGCCTGCCGGGCGGTATCCCGGAACGGCTGGCGTTCCTGCCCCGCAATGCCACCGCGCGCCGGGTGGTCCGCAAGGCCCGGTCGCTGAAGAAGGCCGTACGCCTCTGAAATTCGGTCGCCCAAGCGGTGGGCCGCGACCCGTGCACCAGGTGCACGGGT